>JAFTNE010000225.1 GCA_017452035.1 Clostridia bacterium | reverse complement strand
CAATACTATGACTCATGCGATAATCATTTAATACAAATAGCTGATGTTTTTGCAAATCTTCTCTACTCAGAATTAAGAACACATAACTACACAGCAGAAATTGAAACAATGCAGAAAGGGGGCTATTTGAGGCCATTATTCAAATTTCCTCCGAAAAAAAAAGAAAAAAAGTGCTAAAGTATATTGACAATTGGTTTTGCATATGATATTATAAGGGTGTCAAAAGTAAGTCTCAATACAAGCGCCATTATCTAGGTAAGTGTCATGTGTTGGCATCGCCATTGAGCAATTGACCTCGAAATTTCGCGACTCCCAAGCAATTGGGAGTCGTTTTTTTATATCTTAATGCAAAAATACCCAGTCAATTTCTCCGAATTGACTGGGTAAATTTTAACTCTATTTTAGTATTAAAATACTGTCTACCTGATAAAGGAGCAGGTAGACTATGGAATTTGAATTGATTATTCAAGCAATGGAACAACTAAAAGCAATGGCCGAACAGCATCAAGCACATTGCTTACAGCTCACGTTGGCGGTCAGCCAACTACTGGGATATGTTAAGGGCGAAGCTTTCAAACAAAAACGATCTCAGTCTAAACAAGGCGAAGGAACAACCGATCCTTCGTTGGTTCAATCAGATATTATGCCAGGTTTGTTGACGAACATTCCACCGATGCCGTCTGCTGTGTCAAGACAAGTGTCAGCGCCCAGTTGCAAGGACTGCGATGAGGTGCTAAAGTACAAAAACAAAACAATCACTCAACGGAGTGATGGCAGATGGTGGACACGAATTTACAAAAATGGAAAACAAATCAGCATTTATGGAAAAACACAAAAAGAGTGTTTGCAAAATCTCAAGAAAGCATTGGCCACAATAGACAACGTGGTGGATGCAAACGGTAGTACAACAATTGGCGATTGGCTTGAAAAGTGGTTACAACTTTACAAAGTTGGCAAGGTCAAGGATACGACTGTGGACAAATTGCGTTCACTTATCAAAAGCTTTGAAGCCATATCCGGAAAGCAACTTGTAAAAATAACGTCATTGGAACTGCAAAACTTTTTCAATGGAGTGGAGCATCCTCGCAAGCGTGAACAAATGTACGTCACGTTGAAAGATGCTTTTACCAAAGCGTACAAGAATCGACTCATCAAGTACAATCCATTTGACGTGGTGGAAGTTGCAAAAGCAAAAAAGAAACGTAAAGCCAGAGCTCTGACACATGAAGAAGAAACGGTATTTGTACAAGCTTGCAAACAGCATTGGCTGGGCAACTTGTACTTGATGTGTTTGTATCAGGGCTTACGCCTGGGCGAAGCTCTGGCGCTGACGGTAGATGACGTTGACAGAGATAAGCGGTTGATCACGATCAGCAAAGCTATTGATGGCAAAAGTAGGTTGAGCACAACAAAAACGGAGAGCTCCAACCGGACAATACCGTTATTCCAGCGCACGTTGGATGTCTTGCCGAACAAAAGAGAAGGCAGACTGTTTGATGATTCTACTCGAAAATATTACCAAAAGTGTATGTCAACAATTTGTGCAGACTTGGGTATAGAGGGGATCAGCATACATAGTTTGCGACATACTTTTGCGACACGTTGCGCCGAAGCCGGCGTTCCACCAAAGGTGGTTCAACAATGGCTTGGACACAGCACGTTGGAAATGACAATGAACGTTTATACGCACGTAAACAGAGATTTTGAACGAGAGATGACAAACAAGGTGGACTTATATTTTGACACCTAATTTGACACTCAAATTGACACTAATTGAGCAAAAATGAAAAAATTTCCACTCCAAAATAGTGTGGAAAACTGAAAAATTACAACAAAAAAGGGAGAGTTTCCCGGCCGAATGGTTAATTCTCCCTGCAATGGTCTGAGTGACAGGACTTGAACCCCAAAAAAGGCCTTAAAAGTACAATATTTAGTGCCTTAAAGCGCAAAAAACACAACATTTTGTGTTTGCAAAAAATAACACCCCAAAATTCCCCAACGCCACAATTGTCTTCCTTTGCGCTTTGTTTTCAATACTACCCCCTACGCTGTGACAGCTCCCTGCTGTTGCGCTTTTTTTGCAACAAAAAAGGAGGTTAGTTACATGAACGTCAT
>JAFTNE010000224.1 GCA_017452035.1 Clostridia bacterium | reverse complement strand
TTTTCTACCTTTTCTCCTAAGTAGACAACCTTTTGCTTTTTTTTGAAAATTCTAACAACCCATTTAACAAAGTTAAATACGGGATGTTTCTTCTTTTTGGCTGTATTTTCGATCATGGGATTTTCTCCAAGGATTAGTAATGCGTTTGCAAATGAGTTTTTGTTGAGTAGTGCATACCGTTACTGTTTTATTATATAGTACACCGAAACACCTTAAATAGCACTGAAATGCACGCCATTTTCAATAAATATTTCACTTTTATTTATAATAAATGCTAAATATGTCTTGTCGCAAGATGTGTGCATTTTTTTTTGCCAATAGATACAACTTTGTGGGAATATTTTTGCAACTATTAGCCAAACTAACGGTATGCTAATAGTTTTTGTAAGGGCAATTATACTTTTTGCCGTGCTACTTTTTACAATGCGCCTAATGGGCAAGCGTCAAATTGGCGAAATGGAGCCATTTGAGCTGGTAATCACGTTGGTTATTTCCGAACTGGCATGCATCCCCATGGCAGATAGGTCCATACCTATCACATTTGGTATTGTAGCAATATTAACAATGTTTGTAATTCATCAAGCAATCTTGTTGATGTCAAAAAACAAAAAGATGCAAACAATCATCAACGGCAAGCCTGTGATGGTAATTGATACCCATGGTATCGACACCGAAGCACTCAAAAGTTTAAACATGACAGTGGGGGACGTGTTACAAGCCATGCGTACAGCCGAGTACTTTTCGCTAGAAGAAATTACCTACGGCATCATGGAGACCAACGGCCAGCTTACCGTAATACCCAACAAAAATATGACGGAAAAACAGCAAACCTTGCCCATTGTTGTAGTTGAGGACGGAAGTTGGAATGAAGAGGAAATATCCCAGCACAACTTTGACAAGGCAAGCTTGGAGATGTTACTTCGTCAGGAGCGACTTAACGTCAAAAACGTTGTTATACTTGCCATTGATGAAAACAATCGTATGACGTTGCAAACCAAGCACAGGCCTATCACATTTAAAAACGTAGAGGTAAAACGACTATGACAAAAAATATTTGGGCAGGGCTAATTGCCCTTGTGTTGGTAATTGCCTGTGGCGTTTTGGAGGTGGCAATTTTATCCAAACAGTACCAAAGTTTGGCAGAGGACTGCCAACAGATGATGGAGCTGTGTAACGAAAAGACCATCACAGTCGACGACTACAACGACTTTCGTGAAAGGTGGGTAAAACTTCGTGAAACAAGCGAACTGTTACTGCCACACGTGGACGTATACGAAATAAACCTACGTTTTGCCGAAGGTCAAGCCTATGCCGAAAACAACGATTACACCCAACTGTATGCTCAGTTTTGTGTAATTGAGGAACTACTGGATTACGTCCCACACCTGATGATGCCCAATTTGAGGCATATTGTTTAGTTTAGTGCTGATATTATTACACAAAGGTAACACATTATCGTATAGAAAAATAGTATATCTGACAAATTGCATATTAATACAAAGGAACACAAATCAACGTGTTCCTTTATATTTTTTACGCGAAATGAACAAACAGTATTGATTTTTGGTGTTTTCTGTTGTAAAATTAACTTAGTAGAACAAGTCATTGCAACATTATCAAGTTTGTTAATTACTTTTTGGAGGAGAGCTATGAAAAAACTGTTGATAATCATGTTGATATTGGCAATCGTGTTGTTTTCCGGTTGCGATATGCTTGGAGACCTTTCTGGAAATAATATTAGTAATAAAAATGTAAAACCCGTTCAGGGAAAACCAGGGTACTACACAGATAATAAATTAATATTTTGCGCTGAAATTCGTGGTTCGTACAAATCGGATAGACCCTTTACGTTGGACGAAAACAACGAGAATTTGCGTGTTTGGGATGATATGTATCTTTATGAAGGCGATTACTTTCAAATGATAGTAAACAACAGTTCGCAAATATTCTATTCGGTACAAGACCAAGATCTCGAGTACGTTACGATTGAGGATAAGCGCGCTCAAGCAACCATTAGCGAGGGGAAATCGGGCATATACAAAATTGTTTTTGACCTTTCTACAAAGGTTTTCGACTTGCAATTTAAGGAAGAAATTACCAACCCCGTATACGAAAAGATGGATGGTTGTGACGTGTATACACTTTCGTCAGAGTTTACGCCACTTGTTCCCAATCCTAACAACAGCGAAGAATTGATGATTGCAAACTACACAATCAAAACGGGCGAACTTGTATCATTCTATAACCATGACGACGTGCATTTAAGTAATTACAAGGTTATTTTAGACCCGTCAGTACAAGGTAGGTATGCAACAGCCCTTGAAGATGGCGATAGGCACATCAACTTCCTTATTGGTGGTAGCTACAATCTTTACGTTAATCCCACAACCTACCAAGTAAGGGTAGAGCTAACTAACCCTGATACTGCTCACTATACCTTGTATGTGTACAAATCTGGCGAGGCCGAGCCAACGAAACTAAACCCAGTGAGCACAGCCCAACCATACTTGTTTGAGTATCAAGTAACTTTGCGAAGAAATGCATCAGTGCCAATTTTTACCAGCGAAAGCTATGGTATGTACAGTTTTTCCGTTGCCAAGTCGGAGTATTTCGATAGCAAGTATGAAATGTTTACAACCGAAGGCACCTACTTGCTACAAATCAACCTCAAAACGTTTACTATCACTGTAAACTACATACCACAATAGTGTTGAATATTGTTTTTTTGCGTAAGATGTAGTATTGACTCACTATGGTGCAGACAGTATTTGGCTATACATTTGCAATAATTAGATGGGAGGCTACTTGCCTCCCATTATTTTGTACATTTATCAACAACCATTATAGCTATGTTTGTTCCTAAATGTCGCAACTACTATGCTATCTGCATTTGTATATTATTCGACTTGCCTATCAATACCTACGTCTATTTATCAAAACCTGTTGACAACGTTATCAAAAAGTAGTATCATATTTGCGCTGGGGGTGCCGAAAGCTCGGCTGAGAGAGTCCCTTTGAACTTGTCAAGTTAGTACGTGCGTAAGGACAGCCATCATATTTTTGGCATATGCCAAAACTTTGTGACCTTTGTACGCCTTGTACAAAGG
>JAFTNE010000223.1 GCA_017452035.1 Clostridia bacterium | reverse complement strand
TCAGCAATGATTGAACGATACTTTTCGATATCAGTTTGTTTGAGGTAGTCCAACAAACCCTTTCTGCGACCTACCATTTGCAAAAGTCCACGACGAGAGTGGTGATCCTTTTGGTGTGTCTTGAGGTGCTCAGTAAGGTGGTTGATGCGTTCTGTCAAAAGAGCAATTTGTACTTCTGGAGAACCAGTATCTCCCTCTTTTCTGCCAAATTTAGCAATAATTTCTTGTTTTGTCATTTTTGTTTTCTCCTTGTTTTTTATTTGCCGTTATCCAAGAATAAAGTCGGAGTGATCTTTGTTCGTAGAAAACGGTAGTTGACTGTTTAATTATTCTTCTTCAGTTGTAGCTGGAGCTTGAGCAGGTTGCTCTGGCTTTGGAAGAAGAGATTTGCGAGACAAAGTGATACGTTTACGTTCACCGTCAAATTCGAGAACTTCTACTTGAACTTCGTCGCCAATCTTCAAAACTTGATTGATGTCTTCAATCCATTCCCAAGAAACGTTGGAAACGTGCAAGAGACCATCAATGGACTTGTCAAGTTGAATAAAAGCACCAAATGGAACTACGCGTGCAACTGTACCAGTTACTACAGAACCAACTGCGTACTTTTCTTCAGCTACTTGCCAAGGTTGTGGTTGAAGTTGTTTGTAACCAAGAGATACTCTGTTCTTTTCACGGTCAAGAGCAAGTACAACAAACTCGTAAGTTTCGCCAATTGTCAAAACTTCTTGAGGATTGTTTACTCTGTCCCAAGAAAGGTCAGATGTGTGTGCGAGGCAGTCGAAACCACGTACATCTACGAATGCGCCAAATGGAGCAAAACGCAAAACTTTACCTTCAACGATTTCGTTAACAGCAATGTTGTTCCAAAATTCGTCTTCCTTTGCCTTCTTTTCAGCAAGCAAAATAGCCTTTTGGCTTGCAAAGATAACACGCTTAGCGTCGTCAACTTTGTCTGCACCACTTACAACCAAGCGAAGTGTTTTATTGAGGTATGTTTCAAGGTTTTTAACATAGCCAATCTTGATTTGAGAAGCGTGTACGATAACTGTGTAGCTACCAAGTTTACCTGTCAAACATTCCTTACCTACTCTGGTCATCTTCACTTCGAAGATTTCGCCGTTTTTGATGCCTTCTACGAGAGCGTCATCCTTGTAACGTTCGTCGATAGCCTTTTTGGAAAGAGTGATACCCTTTTCAACGGAGATGATGAGACATTCCAAAGTGGTTTGGTCTACTACAAGGCCAGCTTTTACAGCTTTGTAGTCGCCATCAAGTGCCAATTCGTCATTTGGAATAAATGCGTTGCGTTTGGAACTTGGGATGCTTACGTAAACACCGTCATCACTTACTTGCACTACAAGGCACTTAACTTTGTTACCAGGTCTGTACTTGTGACCTTCTTTCATGTCGTTAACTGCTTTAGCAAGCATTGCTTCGTCTTTGCTCATTACCTTTTGGTCTGTTACTACTGTTTCTACGGAAACAGCGTCATTTGCAATTTCTGTCATTCTTTTAAAAACCCCCTTCACCAACTCCTCGGGAGTTGATGCGCCTGAAATGAAACATACGTTTCGTGTATTATTATCGAAAGCAATTTCTGCCGTACTTCCGTCCGTCAAAATGGTCTTGCAATGCTGTGATGCTATCTCAAACAAACGCTTGGTGTTAGAGCTGTTTGAGTCGCCCACCACAATTGCCAAATCACTTTGCTCAGACAGAATTTGGGCATAATACTGCCTTTCCGTAGTAGTATAACAAATTGTGTTAAATATTTCAAGCGTTTTAACACCCTCTGACAAAAGATTTTTTAAACTTTTTTCAAAAAACCTCGTATCGT
>JAFTNE010000222.1 GCA_017452035.1 Clostridia bacterium | reverse complement strand
TGTACTGTTACTGCAAGCTTGTTAATTGTGTAAACACCATCAACAATAGTTGCTGTGTAGTTGTCGTGAGCAAACGTGCCTGTTACTGTGTAACCACCCTCAACAACGTCTTTGCCGTTTTGTGCTACAGAAAGTGTTACATACTCGGAGAGATCTTCTTCTCCAATAAGTCCTGTCCAACTGAAGTTTGCTTTGCTTAGTTCGCTTACGTCAATTGCACTGCCGTTGTAATCTCTACTGCCTGTGTCGCCAATTACAAGGGTTACTGGGCGTTTTTCAATCTCAAACATTGCACTGCCATATTGAACGCTATCAACATATACGCGCAATACATAGCTGCCTGCATCGTTGATTTTCTCAACAGTTGTTGCATCTCTGGTTATAACAACAGTGTAGGATGTTTCATCCAAAGCCACACCAGAAATTCTTTCGGTAACTGTAATTGTTGGGTTAACTTTGACGTTGTTGTAGTGTTTGCCCGTTACTTGGTCAAATTGGATGTCAACAACGTAAGAATTGTCGGATACAACAATTTCCAGCGTTTGAGAGTTGGAACTTGTAATATTGAAGTTGGTGTCGTTGTAGCTATCTATCACTACGGTGTATGTACCAAATGGAAGAACTGTATCAACAACGCCGTTTGTAATGCGAGCAACAATTGTTTCGCCATCCTTAACTGCGTACACAACCTTAGCGAAATCCAGTTGCTTGTCTTGCCAACTCATTGTTGCGTTGACTGTAACGTGAACTTCCGACTCGGGAATACTGGAGATTTGCGCAATAGTTACAGAGATATCACGCTTGTTAATTGTGTAAACACCATCAACAATGGTTGCTGTGTAGTTGTCGTGAGCAAACGTGACTGTTACTGTGTAACCACCCTCAACAACGTCCTTACCGTTTTGTACTACAGAAAATGTTACGTACTCGGAGAGATCTTCTTCTCCAATAAGTCCTGTCCAACTGAAGTTTGCTTTGCTTAGTTTACTTACGTCAATTGTACTGCCATTGTAATCTCTACTGCCTGTGTTGCCAATTACAAGGGTTACGGGACGTTTGGTAATTTCGTAGTAGTTGACGTTGTTTGCATACTCAAAGGTTATGTTGTAGTTAGCGTCTTTGTCTGTTGACGTAATTGTGTATTTGCCTACGTTTGAGCCTTTGGTTGCTTCGTGTTCTACTGTGTAGTTAAGGCTTGCAAGGGTATCTTGATCTACAAGGCTATTTGCATCTTTTAGTGCTACTGCAACATTTTCGATGTCATTACCATAAGTGGACGTTGTGGACGTTACTACCAACGTGATGGATTTTGCTTGAATTTGGTAGCTGTTTTTACCAAAGTTTTCTACAAAGGTAATGTTGTAGTTGCCGTTTGGTTCACTTGCAACAACATTGTAGTAGCCAACACCACTAACGGATGTTACTTTGTCTGCCGTCAACGCGAACAAATCTTGTTTGTCATCGAAGATAGCACCAGTTACTGTCACTTGTGCAAACAATTCGTCTGCCATTGCAACAGCATCACCATAGGTTTTTGTGATACTACCAAAAGCTACGGAGATATCACGCTTTGGGATGTTGAATGAACCTGGTGTGTAACCTTCTACGTTGTAGTTTGTATTACTTGTAAAGGTAGATTTAATATCGTAACTGCCAACGTTTACATTTTCAATTGGAACAAAAGCATTGCGAACTGCATCAACAAGTTGAGCCTCGTCCGTGCTGTTTACTGCACCGTTGATGGTTACAGCGATGGTGTCATCCAGAGTTGGGGCTGTTTTGTCGTACACCTTGGTGCCGTTGCCAATTTCAAAGGTAATATTCTTTTTGGTAATAATAAACTCACCTGTGTTGTAGGTTGGTTTGTTGTAGTTGTCGTTACCTGCAAAGTTGGAGGTAATTGCGTAACCTGTCAAGTTTGCATCAGCTTGAGCAATTTGGTTAAGGCTATCTTTAACTTGACCGATAATCAATGCTTTGTCTTGTTCGTTAGCATAACCTTCCACAGTGATTTGGATGTTGGAAAGGTCAGGAGCCAAACCATCGTAAACCTTTGAGCCACTGCCAATTGTAACTGTTACGTCACGCTTTGTAATTTCGTACAAGTTTGTTCCGTCAACGGCAGTTTCCAAAACGTAGTTGTTGTTGAGAAGTTCAAACTCAAGGTTGTATTTTCCAGCATTTGCGCCATCTGTTGCTGTTGTTGTAACAACAAACAAACCGTCTTTGTCCTTTTCTACTGCGCCAACAACATTTGCCAAGTTGTTCAACTCTTGTGCCGTCTTGATGGCGTTGCCATAGACTGTGGATGTTGCGTTCAAGGTTACAGTGATAGGACGTTGTTCAATTACGTAGTTAGCTTGTGTGTAGCTAATTGTGTAGTTTTTGTGTTCTGTCGCGTTAAAGGTTATTGCATAGCCCGCTGTGTTTACATCACTTTCGGTAATTGCTACAAACTTTTGTTTTGCAAGGGCCAGTAGTTCTGCTACGTCAGCTGTTACTGCATCTGGAACGGAAAGGTCAACGTCCAGTGTTGCAATACCGTTGCCATCGTATACCTTTGAGCCATTGTCTACTTGTACTGTTACTGCAAGCTTTTTGATTGTGTAAACGCCGTCAACAATAGTTGCCTCGTAGTTGTCGTGAGCAAACGTGCCTGTTACAGCGTAACCACCGTCAATAACGTCCTTGTCATTGCCCGTTACGGAAAGTGTCAAAGGGTTGCGCAAACTTGCAATTTCCGTTGTGGAGTTGTCGTCAATAAGGCCTGCCCAGTTAATTGCCACCTCGGCAAGTTGCTCGTCGGTAATTTCCAAGCCATCGTAGGTCTTTTGTCCACCAATAATTGTGATAGTGATTTGACGTTTTTCAACTTTGTAGGCATTTTTAATTACGTGTGGAACATCTTGTACAACGGGGGTGTTGTTGATTGTTACAAATTGGTAGTTAGCGTTGATGTTTTCACAAATGATGTTGTAGGTGCCTACAACTGGGGTTGTTTGACCAGATGTAAGGGCTCTGCGCGCTTTTACTTGCGTTACAGCTTGCAATGTCAAGCCAAATACGTCCTCTTTGCTATCTACAAGTGTAGTACCCACAACGTTTACCAAGTTGTGCAAATTGATAGCATTACCGTACTCACTTACACCAGCAACAATCTCTATCGTGATTTGGCGTGGAGTGATTGTGTAGATTCCATCGCTGTCGATAACAATGCTGTAGTTGTCATTTTCGTCTACGTCTGCACCTGTAATTGCATAGCCAACAATGTTGCCATCGCCATCATACTTGACTGTTGTGCCTTCGGCCTTGGTCAACAAAACATAGGCCATAAAGTTGTGACCGTCCAACATTTGGTATGGGGTTGTTGCGCTAATTTGTGCAGTTAGCGTAGCAAGACTTTCGCCATAAACTGTTGTTTGGTTATCAATTGTGACGTGCACTTCACGAGGGGAAACTGTGTACAGTGTCGTAGCCTGGTTGATAGATGCAATTGAGTAGTTGGGGTTGAGTGAACCTTCCACTACGGAAATGGCGTAGTTGCCAGCATCACTTATGTTTGTTGCCGTTGTTGCCAATTCAAACAACTGTGTGCCTTGGTCAACGGAGGCATAGCCAGAAACGGTTGTCAAGGCGTAAAGCTCGGCACTTGTAAGCACACTTTCGCCATACACACTACTTGCTGAGCCAATAGATACACTCAGTAGTCGTGGGGTAATTGTGTAGATACCATTTCTTGTGATGGTAACCTCGTAGTTGTCCGTTGGGTCTTTGTCTACACCAGTAATTGTGTAGCCAGAAACTTCACCATCAACGTACTTAACGGTTGTGCCTTGCTCTTTGGTAAGGATGACGTAGTCAAGCAAGTTATCATCCCCCACCATTTCGCCATCGTTGATACCAACAGACAAATCTTTTAAATC
>JAFTNE010000221.1 GCA_017452035.1 Clostridia bacterium | reverse complement strand
CGTTGCACTACTTAGCGCCATCCCCGAGTTGGAAAAACTTATTGCAACACTTACTGGTGACGAAAGAACAGGCGCACAAATTGTACGCAAGGCAATTGAAGCACCCATCAAGCAAATTGCACAAAATGCCGGTGTTGACGGTGGCGTGATTGTGGCAAAAGTTCGCGCAAACAAAAACCCCAACTACGGCTATGACGCTTTGACAGACACCTACGGCGATATGATTGAAAAGGGCATTATTGACCCAACAAAGGTAACACGCAGTGCATTGCAAAACGCAGCAAGCGTTGCTGGAACACTTTTGACCACCGAAAGCATTGTTGTGGACGTACCAGAAAAACAACCCACACCCCCAACCACACCTGGGGAGATGTACTAAGTATAGGTACTGCAAAATTAAAGAAAAATTGCCACCTTACGGCAATACAAAAGCTTTATAACCCAAAAATGAAAGGCAGGAGTTTTCCTGCCTTTTTTGATTGCTATTGTTCTTTTGAGTTACATTGTTGCCATTCCTGTTTTGTTATTGTGCATTGGCTGGTTGTTTGAAGTCAAATTGGCCCATTGTCATTTTAATAAACTTTTCGGTTAAATCAACTTTATTTGTGCTTGTAGTATTGAAATTAACAGATACATCTTCCCCATCTAGCAATATTCGAATTAGCACAGAAAATAACCTTTCTGAATCTAAAAAATACTTGGAAAAATCTAACTTAAAATAAATTTCAATTTCTTGCTCATAAACATCAACATTGCTTTTGCCAGTATCTAAAGTTAAAATTGTTGCTACTGTATTGCTTGGCAGTTTGAAAGTACCGTTAGAATTTTTAATGAAGTTAAAACCCTTCACTATAAATTTATATTCACAATTATAATTGCCTTCTTCAATTCTATTGGTTTCTACACGTTCTATAAAATAAGGAAGAAATCCGATTTGGTCTTCGCCGTATTCGCTAAAAAAGGTCTCGTTAAATTGTTGTGCTTGGTTTTCATCTAATTCTAAATTATTAGAGTAAAAAGACACTTCATTAGTCCTATCAACAACTTCCATATTTTGAATGCAAGCATCGAGTGCCTCTGCATATTTAAGCGCATCAACGGATTTGTCCGCGTCCACTAAAGCGTTATAATACCTTGCAGCAAGCTTATATGTACTCCATACACTTCTTGGTTCGTTAGAACCAAAATCGCCTGAGTAGTAAACATCAACGGAAATTTTACCGTCTTCATCAACTTCTTCGCCAAATACTATACTGTTTACTTTAACATTTCCTAGTTTATGCTCTTGACCGTCATTAAGTTTTCCTATTAACGCATCTTCAATTTTATCATAGACCGATTTAATTTCCAGATTATAGGGATCGCAAGCTGTAAAAGTGATACAACTTGTAACCAAAACAAGTACCAAAACTAACAAAATAATCTTTTTCATTGTATAATGACCTTTCCGTTTTAAGTTCGGCAACTTATTTGAAAATATTTTAACACTATATTTAGTGTATGTCAATAATAAAACACTTTGTTTAGTGTAAAATAATGGTATGAACACATTTGGGGAAAATTTGAAAAGTTTGAGAGAGTTGAACAAACTCAGTCAAAAAGAGTTTGCAAGCAAGCTTGGCACCACTCAGCAACGAGTTAGCGAGTGGGAGTGTAACAAGGTGGAGCCATCGCTGTACAACATCATCAAAATTATAAAGGTGCTTAACACTACTTTTGAAGAATTGACCGAGGGGTTGGAATAACTTGCCATTGTAATTGAGTCAATTTTTTTTATTTAGTGCAATTTTCACTTTGTGTATTACAAGTGCCTTTTGTTTACAATGGGTTTTGTTGCGTAGGTTGTGCATGCGATTGGCACAAAGTTTACTGTGCAACACCTACGCAAATAACTGCTGTTACATTTTGACAACTTGGAAATTTTGCAAAAAAAACAAGGACAACCGATATCGGTTGTCCTTTATTTGTTAGTTTTGAACCTATTTTTATTATTTTTCTATCAACACGGCGCGAACGGGAGAGCCATCGGAGCCTTTGAGGGCCAATGGCTGGGCGCAAAGGAAGTAGGCACCCTGTTGCACGTTTTTGAGCACAAGTCCCTCCAAAAGGACGATTTG
>JAFTNE010000220.1 GCA_017452035.1 Clostridia bacterium | reverse complement strand
TGTCTTGCGAAAAAGGGATATTGGCTTAGCGCAAGCGATTTGACGAGCAAAATACAAGGAAGAACTACATTGTGCGAAGGAGCATACTTGAAAAGTCTGTGACTGAGCAGAATGTAGGAGATTACGCAGTATTTTGCCGTCAAAAAGCCAATAGACCTTTTGAGCAAGACATAAAAAACCACGCAAAGATCCAGTCAATTTTGCGTGGCAAAAAAGAGTTGAATCTTTACATCGAAGACCACTCGAAAAATGTTGCAGTTGGGCATTCGGACTTGGCAAAGCCTTACCGTAGCGGGACTGTCAATGATTTGCACATTGTTCCCCCACAAATGCGACTATTTCATGCAACCTGCAAACTATCTTGTTGACACTATTATACATCAATTGACATAACTGTTCAAGCAAATTACCCAGTTTTGTTTAAGAATACAGCTGTAAAATATACATTGTATTGCATTGTCTTTACAAAAAAAATGCAAGCTAAAAAGCAAAACAACATACAGTAATTCACTTGTTGGTGGGGGATTTGTTTTGCTTTGTCAGCAAAGTATCCACATATTTTTTTGAGTTTTATTGACGACAAAAAACATTTACAGTATAATTAACTCAATCATTTGTATCAAACAGACATCGTGCAACTGCGTTTTTAGAAAATTGCACAAAGCGAGGTTACTCATGAAAAAACTTGCAATCATCATTATGATGATTTTGTGTGTTACGTGCGTGTTTACTGCTTGTAACTTTACGCAAACAACATATACAATACAAAGTGAAAAAAGTAGCTACACTGTTACAATTGGCGAGCAGGTGGATTTGACAAGCTACTTTACCATCACCAGTGCAACGGGCGAAAACATCCCCGTCACAAGCGATATGATAGACGCACCTAACGCTGACTTTACCAAGGCAGGCGTGTTTATTGTAGTTTGTAGTTACCAAGGGGTATCGAAGTCCATCATAGTTAGGGTGGAAGAACCGCACTCTCACGTTTTTGAAGATGCTACTTGCACAGAACCCAAAACATGCTCCTGTGGTGCAACTGAGGGGGAGGCTTTGGGGCACACCGAGCCTAACATTTATGGGAAATGTGAACGCTGTGGAACACAACTGGAAGACGTTGGACAAACGTTGCCACTGTTTGAAATTTTGGCTACATACCAAGACTACAACGCTTGGAACTTCTGTTTGAGCTACGATCTTGACTCTGACAAGGATGATATTGACGCTAAATATGCCTATACATACATCTACTACTACGAGGGGGAAAACTTTTATTACCGTGACGCACAAAATGATTTTGTAGACTATGTTGTGTATGGCCAAGAAGACACTTTGTACTACTTGGATAATTTGGATGGCACCTATACAAAAATATCCTACAATGACGACTTTGATACCTTTGCACATTACTTTTCCTATGTGGATTGGGTAGATCTTGCAAAACTTAGTGGCAATAGCTTTAATAAAAATGGCGACCACTACTCTGCTGTGGATGCAGCAAAAACTGGCGCAGACGTTTTAGGAGAATTGATCGATTGTGTGTTTGTGCAGTTTGATTTGTACATCAGTAACAATCAAATTTCTAAAATTGTGGCAGTTGAACAAGACAATAATTTAAATGCAACGTTCACCTACACCATCGAGATAACCCAATACAACACTATAATTGTGGATGTTAGCAATTTGGTTTTGACTGACGAAACACCAACTCACAAATGTGAAAGTGTTTGTCAAACGTGTGGTGGATGCCTTGATGAAAATTGCACCGAAAGAGTTTGCGAACAAAAGTGCAATTGTAACCAAGGTGGCACGGTTACCCCTCCAAGTGGTAACGTTATGCCCGAGCAAACGTTTGATCCAAACAATCACATCAACAATGACGACATCTTGTATGATGCTGTTACCGACTACGAAGAAAAGCAAAACGTACTTCCTTCGACAGGTTTGTTGTCACAAGGAACTTACAACGTTTTGGTTGTACCGGTGGAGTTTTCTGACGATAGGTTTATCAATCAAGAGCTAACCGACCTTGGCAATGCCTTCAATAACCAATCGGCTCCCGGTTGGGAAAGTGTTAACAGCTACTACAAAACATCCTCCTACGGCAAGTTAGATATTACCTTTGACATTGCTGACAAGGTAACGCTCAATTACACCTATAGCCACTTTGACGGTGGATCTGACCACGGCGAAAACATTTTGAAACTTGCACTTGACGAGTTGGACGCGAGTGGATTTGATTTTAGCAAGTACGACTACGACAGTAACGGCGTTGTTGATGGCGTGTACATCATTTACAGTGCGCCTATCGACTACTACTCTAATGACTCCTACTACTGGGCATACGTAAACTGGGCGCAAAATGAACTTGTCTACGACAATTTGGACGTTTACACATACTTGTTTGCCAGTGTGGACTTTATGTACGAGGACGTTGAAACAAGTGGCTCCGACTACGCTATTGACGGACTTGTACTCAATGCCTCAACCTACATCCACGAAACGGGACACATGCTTGGGCTTGACGACTACTACGACTACGCTCCAAACACAGGTAGCGACAAAGGTTTGGGTTGTGCCGACATGATGGACTACACCGTTGGCGACCACAATGCATACAGCAAACTGATGCTTGGTTGGGTAAATCCCACAGTTGTAACACAAACACAAACGGTAACTATCAATGCTTTTGAAAGCAGTGGAGATTTTATCATTGTGTTGTTGGACTACAATGGCACCTATTTTAGTGAATACCTAATTATCGACTTGTACTCGGCAACGGGACTAAACGAAATGCACGCCAACGTGGAGGGTAGCTATCTTTACGGTGGAACAAGCTTTGGCGCGCGAATCTACCACGTAGACTCCACCATTGCAAACCCACACGCTGATGAATACGAGTCCTTTACTGATAACAACAACTCCATGTCAAGTGATGCACTACTACAACTAATTGAGGCTGACGGCGACAAAAACTTTGAAAGTGACAAAGAGTACTACCAAGGTCAATACTACTACTATGCCTCTGCTGATGATCTGTGGCAAACGGGAGACGTGTTTAGCGACATTCAACCAAACTACACACGTCACGATGGTAAACAGGTAAACTTTGATATCTCCTTTGACAGCGTTACAGCAGAAAGCGCAACAATTACCATCACCTTTGACAACAACAACTAACGTAAAACTAAATAGAAAAAACGCTTTGGGAAAACCAAAGCGTTTTTTTTTGTTAAGATGGTGAATTATACTTTCAAGCGCAACATCCAAATAAAAAGGAGCATTACACTTTCAAGCAAACACCATAAATATACTTTTAGGCGCAACTCAATTAAAATTTTTACATTTACACTATGCAAAAGCTATATTTTGTTTAACTCGCGCAAGTAGGGTGTTGAGGGAGCAAATGAAAAAAGTTACAGTTGGTATGTTTTGAAGGTGTTACCTTGCAAATCTTTCCAAGTGAACAAGCCATCCTCAAACACCAAATAACTGTGTGGGCTGTTTTGCTTGGGGATGGATACCGACCCGCAGTTGACGTACAAATTGTTGTTGCCAAATACCTCAGCCGTTGGCACGTGGAAGTGTCCGTTTACAAGGATATCTCCTTCGGCGAGAGCTGGTGGAGTATCTTTGCAGTGAACGTGTCCGTGGGAGGCAAAAATCGTATGACCATCAACAAACAAAATGCTGTTTTCCACAACGGGGAATGATAGTAGCACTTGGTCGATATCAGCGTCACAGTTGCCCCTTACCCAAATGATATGCTCATTGATTTCGTTCAACACTTTGGCAACATCTTGTGGATTGTAGCCTTCGGGCAGTGGATTGCGTGGGCCGTGGTACAAAATATCCCCCAAAATGAGCAGTTTTGTGGGCTTTTCTACGTAAAAACGCTCAACCAGTTGCTTGCAAAAGTGTGCTGAACCGTGGATATCGCTTGCTATCATCAATTTCATAGTCGGAAACTCCCTTTGTTTTGTTGCCACCATTTTACCATTTTTTACACAACTATGCAAGCAATTGCAGTAAATACAAAAGACATACCACAACACTATGTTATGCACGGGTATGCCTTGATAAAAAGGTATTGTCAACCAAAACTTAAATCATTGTCGACAATTTTGCATATTGATGTTAACTTTACGTATAGATAAAGATATTATTCTTCCATTTGAAAGATTACTGGTTATTTTGCTACGTAGTAAACTTGCTACTCCGTTGGCTTTTTTAGGTAGTAGACAGCACGACCTTCTTTGAGGGTGAGGTAACTTCGGCCAATACCAAAGGTGCCACTGGGGATATCTTTGTCTACCGTAGTTCCACAAGCAACAAAGCAGTTATCCCCACCGTCAAAGGGGCAACAAGGTTTGTGTTGCAACAGATAAAACAGTTTTTGCCAACGGTGGTTTTGTGCTTGCGTTTGCCATCGTAGTTGACAAAAATTACACCACAGCCAATGTTTGTATTTTTGCCAACGGATGCGTCGCCAATGTAGGCAAGGTGGCTGGCTTTTACGCCATTGCCAAGTGTGCTGTTTTTGATTTCTACAAAATTGCCAATACGGCAACCCTCACCCACTACTGTATTGTCCCGTAGATGGGCATTAGGGCCAACGGTGCAATTAGCCCCCACTTTGCTCGATACAATACGCGAGCTTTTGACAACTGTATTTTGCCCGATTACCGAATCTTGTATGTAGCTAAAACTGCCCACTATACAGCCATCTTGCAAAACTGTGTTACCTTTGACTACAGCAAAAGGCTCGATTGTTACGTTTGTACCCACTACTACCGACTCATCCAAAATGTAATGCATTTGTACCCCCTTGACAAAAATAGTGTATGCCAAAGGATGTATTTTTGCCACATTAAATTATCTTTGCGACAACAACTGTCATGTCGTCTGGTGGAGTGTTATTACACTGTTTGAGAGTTTTTTCCAAAATTGTTTGGGCAATGCTTTGTGGAGCTGTGTAGGTGACGTTGTGCAAAATTTCTGCAAGCACAGTTGCATCCTTGTAGCAATCGGCAATGCCGTCACTTACAAGCAAAAGGATATCCCCCAAGGAAAGTGCTTTTTTTGTGATGGATGGTTTCATTTCCTCCAAGACACCAAGGGGCAAACTGCTTGAACGAATCATCTCCACAGTTGTACCACTTTTTACAAATCCCACCGATGCGCCCAACTTGACAAAGTCAGCAAACCCATTGAAAAGGTCCACCACAACCATATCTATCGCGCAAAAAATTTCGTTGCCACTTTGCGTCAAAAGTCCGTTTATTGCCGACAAAATAGTGTCCGAATCGAACCCAGCGCGATAAAAACTTTCCACCAAGTGTATCACGGTTGAGGACATTTGCTCGGCCTTTGGGCCACTGCCCATTCCGTCACAAAGGGTAACAATGCTTTTGCCATTGTCCGTTTTGATTTGCCCGTGGGTATCGGCTGAAACTTGACTGCCAGCCTTTGCCGTTGTTGCCACACCAAAGGAAAGCTCAAAGCGTGGCTTTACTGTTAGGTACACGTTTACCCAGCGAGAGTTTTCGGTACTCTCTACCTTTTGAACAGACATTGTTTGTTTGACAACCAACCCCACACACTGGGCAATGGTAGGTTCGTCCAAATCGTTTTGGGCAACAGTTGCCACCACCAGCAGTTGCCCACCTTGCGTTACCATTGCAACGTCAGCACACAGCACGTTGTGAAAAATGAGCGTTTCCTTTATTTCCTTTTCTCTGCCTATATCAAAGGTGATGTTGCTTTTGTAGTCGGTGGCAAGTTGCAAAAGCAGGTTGGATACCCCTGCCATTTGGTCAGCAACAAGCAGTTTGGTGTTGTGCCGTTCCTCGGCTTTGTCGACAAATTGTTTGTGCGTTTGGGCAATGTCGTTTACTTGAGAGATTATCATAGATACCCTTTCGCACTTGGCTGACAGTGCTTGGGGAATATCCAAAATGGAACACTTGCCAGCCGACAATGCCACTTGCGCCAGTTGCAAAAGACTCTTTTCCGTTGTGGTAAGGTTTTGTCGCCAACAGTAGGCGCGATGTTGGCAACTTTGGCACACCGACTGACTGCACTGGTTCACAATGGAACACATTACCTGCTGATGGGATATTTTGCCCACACAAAGGGTATAAAAGGCGTTTTTGATAGCCATAAATATGTCCGATAGTCTAAAAAGTCGCCTTGTTAGGTCTTGCGAAAGCTTTGCAGACAAACTTTTTGCCGAGTATCTCGTAACACTACCACAAAAACTATCGTTAAGCTTTTTGTACACCGAAGTGGGTATCACAACAAAAATAAACACGGACGTTAGCGTGGGCGCAAAAAACAGCGCGTAAAAGTTGCCATGAAGGCCCAAAAAGTAGCTCATGGCAACGTCAACCACAATTACACCCACTGCCGAAAGGTACCGAGAGATGTTTCCAAAGGCAACAATTACCAAAGCACAAATTGCGCAAAATGCCAAGCCATCCAACTTGCCTGTTGCAAGCAAATTGCCAAGGCCACAAATTACGCTTGCAACAAGTGTGGTTTTGCCATCAAAACAACTGTTGGCAGACAGTAACACAAAGGGCAAGACAAAGTACACTACTTCCAATGTGGCAACCGTCAAGGTAGACAAACAAAAGGTGCAAACAATGGAAAACAATGCAATGCAAATGCGCTCGCCCATTTGTGGTGGGTAAGCCAGCCCCCTTACAAACACAGCGCGAAAAACATACAACGAAACAAAACTAAAGGCCACACCACATGTCGTGTACAAAATTTTGTCAAACAGATTGGCGTAGTCAACAAATCCATAGGCAACGTAAAAGACGTTGGCAAGTATTACATATAAGAGAAGGTTTAACTTGCCAATTTTTCGCTTGGTAAAAAAATGCACCAGCCAACAACATATCATCACTGCAACCCTAACGGCACACTGCAACAGGTTGGGCAGTCCAAACACAATACTGCTTGCAAGGTACAACAACGATACTACAAGTGGGTTGCCAGCATACAACGCGCCCACAAAGGTGCCAAAGGCAAATTGACCGTCAAACACTCCACCGGACATCACAACCATTGCCGCGTACACAATGTAAAACAAAACTAATTTTGTAGATAACTTACTACCTTTCATAGGGCCCCCTTGATGACTGCGTTAAAAAAACAAACGGCAATCAACAGATATCACAAATAAAATTTGTCACCCTATAATAAAACCTCCATTACAAACTATTTTGGAAAACTTGCAGTAACTTTGTCAAATTTTAACAAATTGTTGCAGTTAAATGCCATTGTGTACCTTTTCACCACTGTACTACAACTCCATTTTACAGTGCAAAGAGGTGTCAATAAAATTATAAACCCCCTTATAAAAAGTTATAAAATGGGTAATTTTGTGAAAATCGGGCTTAAAAAAGTTATAAAATGCATCATTGCATGACCTTTGCCAGACCTTTACACAAAACGACAAAGTATGCAGGCAAGCACGCCACCCACAAGGTTGCAAAACAAAGCAATGGGTACAGCCCAACCAAGGCGTTTTACTTTGGTTTGAGAAAAGTACACAGCAGAAACGTAAAATACCGTTTCGCTACTACCCATGATTACGGAGGCACAGTTGCCAATGTAGCTATCTACACCGTAGGTTTGGTAAACGTCCGTCAAAATTGCCAAACTGCCACTGCCGGAAAATGGCCTTATAAGCAGTAGTTTCAATACCTCTTTGGGTATGCCAATAAGCGCAAAAGGTGGGCTGATGATATCCACAATAAACCTATCGACACCACTTGCTTTGAGGGCGTTTACCATCAAAAAGGTGGCAAAAAGGTATGGGAATACTGCCACAGCCGTTGGTACGGACTGCTTAGCTCCACCAACAAAACCGTCGTACACGTTTACCCTTTTAACGCTGGCGTACACAAATAGTAAAATTATCAAAATGGGAACAAGGTAACTCATCATTTTTTTGGGTAGGCAACGTTTACCAAAAATACGCCCAACACAAGTGTTGCTACTGTACAAACAATGGTGGGCAAAAGTATTGCAGAGGGGTTTTGTGAACTGAAACTTGCGCGCATACCAATGACGGTTGTTGGCACAAGTTGCAAACCACAGGCATTGATGACAAACAGCATTGCGCCACCACGAGATAGCGTTGTATCATTTTCCATAAGTTTGATGGCCTCAATGGCAGATGGAGTTGCAGCGTTGCCTACACCAACGATATTGCTTGCCATGTTAAGCGAGATGTAGTTTTGCGCCGCAGTTGAGATATTTCCATACAAAAAAGTGTTAAGTTTTTTGAGTATTTTTGCCAGTTTTTCCACCAAATTGCACCTTTCGGCAACACAAAACACACCCTGCCAAAGGGCGTAGATGGCTACCAATTGCAACGTGTAGTTTACTGCTTGCGTGCCACTTTCCACACATAACGAAAGTAAAGTATTTGGGTTAGTTACAGTAATTGCAACAAAGCAAACAATAATGATTGTTGTCCAAATAGCGTTCATGGGTTTGTCCAAATGGTGATTGTAAGGTATTTTACGAGCATTTTGACAAAAGTATGCGACAAAGGGGTGAGCAATTGACCTTTTTATAGTTTACAAATTGTATATATCTTGATATAATATACACGAAAATGGCGACAATGCATGGTTGGTTGTTACTAAATGCGCATTTTGATTTTTCAAAGCATATCGTAATCAAATTGTGGTGGGCTAACTTCCACTCCGCAAATCAAAAGCAACCGTCAGTCGTCAACAAATTTAACAAAGTGGCCCATTTGTCACTTTGGAAAAACCGAGGGAAAATATGAAAAAACCATACTACATCACAACTCCAATTTACTACTCAAGTGGCAAGTTCCACATTGGTCACTGCTACACAACCATCATTTGCGACGCCATTGCACGTTTCAAGCGCATGGATGGCTATGACGTATTTTACCTTACCGGCACAGACGAACACGGCCAAAAGGTACAACAAAAGGCAGAGGCAAAGGGCGTTACTCCCAAAAAGTTTGTAGACGACCTTTACGACCAAATTATTGAGCTTTGGAAGTTGTTGGATATCAGCTACGACAAGTTTATTCGTACAACGGACGACTACCACGAGGCTACCGTACAAAAGGTTTACGAAAAGCTTCTTGCTAGTGGAGACATCTACAAATCCAGCTACGAAGGTTGGTATTGCACTCCTTGCGAATCCTTTTTTACCGAAAGCCAACTTGTTGACGGCAAATGCCCCGACTGTGGACGCGAAGTTAAGCTTGCCAAAGAGGAAAGCTACTTTTTCCGTCTTTCCAAGTATCAAGATAGACTTATCAAATTTTACGAAGAAAATGACGAGTTTATCAGTCCAAAATCTCGCATGAACGAGATGATAAACAACTTTATCAAACCTGGCCTCAAAGATTTGTGCGTATCTCGTACCACATTTGACTGGGGTGTAAAACTTCCATTTGACCCAAAACACGTTGCATACGTTTGGGTTGATGCGTTGACAAACTACATCACAGCGCTTGGATACCTCCAAGAAGACCACGCTAATTTTGATAAGTTTTGGCCAGCAGATTTGCACATGGTAGGTAAGGAAATTGTACGTTTCCACACCATCATTTGGCCTGCACTTTTGATGGCTCTTGACCTTCCACTCCCCAAAAAAGTTTACGGCCACGGCTGGTTGCTCTTTGACAACGACAAGATGAGTAAATCCAAGGGTAACATTGTAGACCCATTTTTCCTTGCTGAACGCTACGGTGTGGATGCCATTAGATACTTCCTTCTTCGTGAAATCCCATTTGGTAGTGACGGCAACTACACTAACGAGGCATTGCTCACTCGCACTAACACCGACCTTGTAAACGACCTTGGTAACCTTGTTAGTCGCACCACTGCAATGGTAACACAATACTTCGGTGGCACAATTCCAGCTCACAACGAGTTTACCGAACTTGACAAGGAAATCATCGCTTTGTGCGAAGGTACACTTGCAAAGGTACGCGCAGATATCGAAAACCTTTCTGCACCAGATGCCCTTTGCAACATATTTAAAATTGTTCAACGCGCTAACAAATACATTGACGAAACAATGCCTTGGGCTTTGAACAAAAACGGCGACAAGGAGCGTTTGGCAACTGTAATGTACGTTTTGTGCGAATGTATCCGTTTTGCTGCGACCATGTTGTTGCCATTTATCCCCAAGACAGCAAAAACCATCTTTGGTAAAATTGGCGTACAAGTTCCCGAAAACTTTGACGGAATTGCAACATTTGGTGGCATTACCGAAGGCACAGTTGTTACCAAGGGAGAAAACTTGTTCAACCGTATTGACATTGCAAAGGAGCTGAAAATTTTGGAAGAATTGCACGCTAAACAAGTTGCCGAGGCTCAAGCGCAAAACAAAAAGCAAGAGCCAGCGCAAGAAAAACCACAAGATGAACTTATTGATATTACCGAGTTTGCCAAGGTAAAACTTTGCACAGCAAAGGTTCTTAGTTGCGAAAAGGTTGCAAAGAGCGACAAACTCTTGTGTTTCCAACTTCAAGTTGGTGACGAAGTGCGCCAAGTTGTAAGTGGTATTGCGCAACACTACACACCAGAGTACATGGTGGGCAAAACCGTTATTTTGGTAAAGAACTTGAAACCTGCAAAGATCCGTGGAGTAGAAAGCAATGGCATGATTTTGTGCGCTGCTGACGACAAATCGGTAATTTTTGTAACACCCGAAAAGGACATGGACAGTGGTAAGGAAGTAAGATAATGATTGACAGTCATTTGCACCTTGATGATGAGCGTTTTGACGGTCAAGTTGAGCAAATTGTTGCAGACCTAAATGCACACGGAATAGACTTTGTTATCAACAACAGCGCCGATTTGCAAGGCATGTTGGCAAGCTTTGAGCTGGCAAACAAGTACGACAAAGTTTTTGCCACAGTTGGCATGCATCCACACACTGCAAAGGACTTTGACCAAAACTTTGTTAGTTTGATGTGCGAGTATGCACGTCATCCAAAGGTGGTTGCCGTTGGCGAGATTGGTCTGGATTACTACTACGACCTAAGCGAACGCAACATCCAACGTGACGTTTTTGCCCAGCAAATTGAAATTGCCGACAAGCTTGGTTTACCAATAACACTGCATATCCGTGATGCCTACGGCGATGCCATGGACGTGTTAACAGCGCAAAAAAGGTATCTAAACAACAACGTGCTGTGGCACTGTTACAGTGGCTCGGCCGAGTTTGCAAGACAATGCGCAAAACTTGGACACTACTTTGCTTTTGGTGGAGCAATTACCTTTAAAAATGCCAAGAAGGAAGAGGTTATTCAAGCAATACCCTTTGACCGTATTTTGACGGAAACGGATGCGCCCTACATGGCACCAGTACCACTTAGAGGCACAACCAACACACCATTTAACATCCCCATCATTGTGGATAAAATTGCCTTGATACTGGGTAAAACTCCCAACGAGGTAGAGGAACAAGTTTACTCAAACACTTTGGCAATGTTCCCAAAAATCAAGGATTATCTCAACAAATAATTCAATAAACAAAAAAATAGCCGTAAAGCAATTTTACGGCTATCATTTAGGAAAATTTTTATTTTTGCTGTGTGCGCCATTTATTTTAGTGATACTGCTATTGACCTGTGGTTGCAAATTGGTGCGTAAGTCAAAAGTAATAAAAAACAACTTAGGAACAAAAATATGAACAACTACATTTACACTATTGGAAACAAAATATACATCAACCTTACAAATCGTTGCTCCAACAACTGCGATTTTTGTATCCGTCATGACCACGACGGTATGGCAAATCAACGCCTTTGGATAGATACCGAGCCTGATGTGCAGGACATACTTGACCAACTGCCAGACAATCTTGACGACTATGATGACGAGATTGTATTTTGTGGTTTTGGCGAGCCTACTTACAATTTGGATACTTTGGACGAGGTGGCAAGCTACTTGCACTGCATTGACAAAAAAACTCGCATCAACACCAACGGACAGGCAAACTTGATACACAAGCGTGACGTAAGTGACGTTATTGTTACCAGCTGTGATGTTATAAACATTTCCTTGAACGAGTGCAACGCCAAAAAATACCAAACACACTGCAAAAGCATCTTTGGTGAAAAGGCATTTGACGCTTTGCTGGAATTTGCCACACTTTGCTTGCAAAAGGGTGGCAACGTGGTATTTTCCGTTGTAGACAGCATTGGCTACGCAGATATTGAGGCTTGCAAAAAACTTGCCCAGAAGGTTGGCGTACCCCTTAGAGTGCGCGCAAAAGAATGATTACCAACTACGATTTTGTATTTAGACAACGCAAAAGACGCATACCCGACGGCACAAAACTGCTGTTGCACGTTTGTTGCGCGCCCTGCGCTACCTACTGTTTGACACGTCTACTTGACAAGTTTGACGTGACGTTGTACTACGCAAACGACAACATCACAGACTACGCCGAGTGGCAAAAACGTCTGGACGAAATAACCAAGCTCGTAGACATTGTAAATAATGGCGCGTTTGAAGTACAACCCAAGTACCCACTTAAACTTGTAGTTCAACCATTTGACAGCAATAGATTTTTTGCCGTGGCAAAGGGACTTGAAAGGGAAGTTGAAGGTGGAGCGCGTTGCGAGCAATGTTTCAAGTTGCGCCTTGGCGATACACTGCGTTACGCAGACCAACACAACTTTGACTACTTTTGCACGACGTTGACGGTATCTCGCCACAAAAACAGTATGCTACTAAACCAAATTGGCTTGGCTTTGCAAAGTGACGTGCAGTGGCTGATGGCCGATTTCAAAAAGCACAACGGCTTTGACGAAAGTATACGCCTTGCCGAAAAATACGGCTTGTACCGTCAAGAATACTGTGGATGCGCTTTTAGTAAAGTTGAGTAGACGTTGACTTGCATAAAGTTTGCACAC
>JAFTNE010000219.1 GCA_017452035.1 Clostridia bacterium | reverse complement strand
CAATCGGTAGTTACGATAACAAAATTACCCATTTGCACTTGTGGTTTATCTTGTGAACCAAACATTACAAAGAATCGGCTAATAATGAAGTTCTGGTGGTATACAGCATTGTATACATTTACCCCCAAAATATCGCAAGGTTTATCGCACACTATGTCATTTTTAACCAAAGCATTTTGAATAGTTTGAGATGCGCTTCGGTAAAACTCTACAAGAGCGTCCTTTGTGAAATACTCAGCTTGGCACGAACATGCAACCACTCCATCTAACAAACTTTCAGCAATTGGAGTTGCAGTAAACGTGTGGTCAAAATCAATGCTATTTTGCACCAAAATATACAGCAATAATGCGCCAACGTCGTAACAAATAATACGCACTGGCAACAATTTGTTTGCGTCTGTGATGCGTTGTTTGACATCCAAAAGCCTTTGCTCAAACAACTGTGTAGAAAGTTGTTTTAGGCACATCAACTCGACAAAGTCAGCCGAACCCTCCATTTGCTCGATACATGCTTCGTAGTGGTATTCGTAAGGAAAGTTATCACATCGATACTTTCTAATTCCAAGTAGCTTCTCGAATACCCTGCCATCAAATTGTTGCAACAAAGCGCAAAGCAAATGGTTTTCAGTAAGTTTTAGATCTAAATTTGCTTCGCTGTATTTATATTTACACAATGCATCCAACTCGTTGGGGAAGCAACCTGTACCACTTTTAGATTGGAAACCATGGAACATCTCATGTACAATTTTAGAAGCCAAAACAATTGGATGCATCTCCTGTTGCAAGTACCAAATGGCTACATACTCTCCATTGTACTCAATACAGGTGTTAGCCAGAAATTGGCTTGTTTTGTAAATATAGTTGCCGTCAAAAAAACACTCTTCATCGGTATATAGAGCAAACTTTAATGGCTCAAACCCATTCCAAAGTTTTGAGAAGTCCAGTTTATCTATATAACTTTTAACTTCGCAATATATTTTGTCTAATTTCACTGCGTTCACATTGCATCCTCCTAGTTGAACAACACATCTAACAAGTAATTTGACGTTACTTTCCAGCTTTAATTGCCGAGTCAACAAAGCCGATTACATTGTCTACAACAATTTCGCCACGTTTGCACTTTGGCAACTTACCCTTGTGGTTTTTGCTTTCTACCGATACCTCGGCTGGGTCTACAACAAATGTATTTGCTTTGTCGAAAATTGCAACCTTTGGAGCAGTTGGGGTGTAGTAGTTTGCGTATACAATAGCTGTGCCGTTTACACCAAATTCCATACCCTTTGCGCCCTTGCAGTTACGAGCATGCTTGGAAATTTCGTTTACATCAAGGCGTTTGAGATAGCCTTTGTTTGTTACCATAAGCACACTGCTATCCTTGCCACGTTCCACTTGGCCAGCGTAAATAACGTACTCGTCATCTGCCAAATTGATACAGTGTACACCACCTGCAACTCTGCCTTGAAGTGGAACTTCTTCTACGTCAAAACGGGTACATCCACCACGGTTTGTAACGTAGAAAATTTCGGTATTAGGACGAACAACTTCCACACGGAACACTTCGTCTCCATCCTTGCCCTTGTATCCTTGGAATACCGACTTTAACAGTTGATACTCACTCCAATTGGAACGTTTGATAAGACCTTGACGGCTGTAAATGAGCAACTCGCCACTTGGTGTTGCATCACTTGGCAATACAAACATGCCAACGGGTGTTTCGCCAATTTGTGTCTCGGGGAACAATTGAGAAAGTTTCAAACCTGCATCGCGATATCTAACCTCGGGGATGTTGCCAACGTCAATACGGAAACAGTTACCAAAATTGCTAAAGAACATAACCTTTGCATCGGTTTTTGTTTCTATTGCGCTCGTCAAAATTTCAGCTGTGGTTGCATTTATTGCATCCTTGTTGGAAAGGTTAAAGTTTTTGATAGGCATACGTTTGATGGAGTAATCTGCAGTGATACCCACAACAACCGTTTCAACGGGCTTTTCGTCCGTTTCACTTGGAACAATTGCATCCTTTTCCGTCTTGCACATTTCGCTACGGCGAGCCACTTTGTAGGCGCGTTTTATAGCAGAAAGTTCCGACTTGATAAGCTCCATTTGCTCGCGCTTGCTGTTGATGATAACTTGCAAACGAGCAATTGTGCGTTGAAGTTCTTCCAATTCGTTGACAAGTTTGTTAACTTCCAACTTGGTAATGCGAGCAAGGCGCAAATCCAAAATTGCTTGCGCTTGGCGTTCGCTCAAAGCAAATGCTTGGCGCAACTTGTTTCGTGCATCCGTTGTGGACGCTGCATTTTTGATAATTTTGATTACTTCGTCAATGTTTTGTACGGCAATTACCAAACCTTCAACAATGTGCGCGCGCTCTTTGGCTTGTTCAAGCTCGTACTTTGAGCGACGCAACACTACTTCGCGTTGGTAGTTTACGTAGTATGCAATGATATCCAACAAGCCCATCAGTTGTGGTTTACCATCGGCAATGGCTACCATGTTGATGCCGTAGGACATTTCTAATTGAGAGTGTTTGTACAAAAGTGCAACCATTTTTTGAGGGTCACAATCTTTGCGCAGTTTGATTACAGCGCGCATACCTTCTTTGTCGCTTTCGTCAACAATTTCGGCAATGCCAGCAAACAAATCCTTTTTGTCATCCTTCAAAGCGCCAATTTTGATGAGCAAATCTGCTTTGGAAAGACCATATGGGATTTCGGTAATGACAATGTTACGCTTATCCCCCGGTGCAACTTCGATGTGCATTTTTGCGCGAATCACAATTTTGCCCTTATCTGTTTCGTAGGCTTGTGCAAGTCCATCACCAGGAAGAATATATCCGCCAGTTGGGAAGTCGGGTCCCTTGATGATTTTCATCATTTGAGTAAGACTGATGTGACGGTTGTCAATGTAGGCAATTGT
>JAFTNE010000218.1 GCA_017452035.1 Clostridia bacterium | reverse complement strand
ACTGACGGAAAATACATTATTGACAAAGGCCACACAACCTTGTTACATGGCGACTTTTGTTTGCCAAACATCTTAGTGCAGGATGACAAAGTGGTTGGCTACATTGACCTTGGCGATGCAGGAATTGGCGACCCATGGCGTGACTACGCTTGGTGCATTTGGTCGTTGGAATACAACTTGGAAACCAAAAAGTATACGCCACTACTGCTCGAAAAACTTGGCATACAGTTTGATAAGGAAAAATTTGATAAATACACATCATAAATTTGCACAAAGCTAACTAAAATAATTGTCGCAAACAAAGAAAAGAGGGGTAACATGTTTGAAAAACTAAAAGCTGACATAATGTTCCATCAATTATTCAAAAGACCAAATATCAACAAAGCCTACAAAATGGTACCACCAACCGACTCTTGGTACGATACCATAACAACCGTACACAACTCTCTTGCAGAGATACAGAAACTTCCTCATGAAGTTGTAGAAATAGTTAGCCACGACGGTTTGAAAATGAAGGCAATATACTACCCAAATAACAGTGATAAAACCATGATTTGGGTACACGGCTACACAAGTCATGCAGAGCGTGAAAGCGCTTTTCCCAGTTTGTTTTATCGCTCGCTTGGGTTCAACGTGTTAATTCCATATCTTCGTGCGCACAGCCTTAGTCAAGGTAAATATATTAGCTTTGGCGCGTTAGAACCACAAGACATGCAACGATGGGTAGACAAGATAAACCAAATTGCACCCAATGGGAAAATTGTAATACATGGCCTCAGTATGGGTGGTGGCATCGCATTAAATATGTCGCAATTTGATATGCCAAACGTCAAGTGCATTGTAAGCGATGCGCCCAGCAGAAGTGTTGAAGGCTTGCTGACATTTGTTGCAAATTCCACATTCAAAAAAGGAGCTGAAAAGGTTGTACACTACTGCTTTGAGCGTTTCAAAAAAGAGTTTGGATGCGACGCTCGCGACTTTGACAGCGCAGTTATTGTTGAAAAAAGCAAATACCCAATTTTGCTTTCTGCTGGTAGTAACGAGCAACTTGAAGACTACTTTGAGATACTCAAAGATGCAAACCCAATGCCAACAGATATTGTCATTTTGCCAGGTTGTAACCACGGCAACGGAATGTACAAGCAAACGGAAATGTACCAAGGAGCAATTAAAGGCTTTTTGGAAAAGTATTTTGACTAAATTATACTAAATCTAACTTGCGCTACGCAAAGGAGCAGACAAAATGGATCTCGCATTTAAGTTTGATGGCAAAAGATTTAACTATCGAGTATGCGCCATGATGATACACGATGGCAAGATTTTGGCAATGCATGACGATCGCTCTCCCTACTATTACCTACCAGGTGGTAGAGTTTCCTTCGAGGAATCGGCTGAAGACGCCGTAATTAGAGAACTACAAGAAGAATTGGGTATTGTTGCAAAAATCCATCGTCCACTTTGGCTAAATCAAGGATTTTTTACCGAAGATGTGGATGGATTGCGCTATCACGAATTGTGCATCTACTTTTTGATGGACATTTCCAACACAGATTTGCTTTCCCGTGGAGAAAAATTCACTTGGAGCGAAGGCTCTCTCACCCACAAATTCGAGTTGCTTGCTTTTGAACGGCTCAAAGACGATTACTTTTACCCCACCTTTTTGAAAAAGGACATTTTCAACCTACCAGCAGAGTTTACGATGCGCACAGAAATTGAATAAAACCTACAAAAAAAGGACTTGGAATTTTTCCAAGTCCTTTTGGTTTACAATTATTATTTTGCGTAGTCGCAACTGCGAGTTTCACGGATAACGTTAACCTTGATTTGTCCAGGGTATTCAAGTTCAGCCTCGATTTTGCGAGCAATTTCACTAGCAAGCAAAACTGTAGTTTCGTCATTGACAACTTCGGGCTTAACAATGATGCGAATTTCACGTCCAGCTTGAACTGCGTAAGATTTTTGAACACCTTCGAAGGAGTTTGCAATTTCCTCCAGTTTTTCCAAACGTTTAACGTAGTTTTCCAAAGACTCACGACGTGCGCCTGGGCGAGCACCACTGATAGCGTCAGCAGCAGCAACAATAACAGCCTCAACTGTCATTGGTTCAACGTCGCCATGGTGAGATGCAATACAGTTGATAACTTCACGGCTTTCCTTGTACTTCTTGGCAAGGTCAGCACCAATTTGCATGTGTGTTCCTTCTACTTCTTGGTCAACAGCCTTACCAATATCGTGTAGCAATGCACCACGCTTTGCAAGGTTAACGTCCAAACCAAGTTCGCTAGCAATAATACCAGCAATGTAGGAAACTTCAATGGAGTGCGCCAAAATGTTTTGGCCATAACTTGTACGGTATTTGAGACGACCAAGCAACTTGATAAGTTCTGGGTGCAATCCAAATACGCCAGTGTCAAAGGATGCAGCTTCACCAGCATCTTTGATGGTGATGTCCATATCACGTTTTACCTTTTCCGTCATCTCTTCGATGCGAGCAGGATGGATACGGCCATCAGTGATAAGTTTTTCAATTACAATGCGAGCAATTTGACGTCTTACTGGGTCAAATCCGGAAAGAATTACAACTTCGGGAGTATCGTCAATGATGATTTCTACGCCAGTTGCATTTTCCAAAGCACGGATGTTACGACCTTCACGACCGATCAAACGGCCCTTCATTTCGTCACTTGGCAATGGAACAGTTGTAACAGTAGCCTCAACTACTTGATCGCTTGCGCAACGTTGAATTGCTGTAGCAATGATATCACGAGCTTTGCGTTCGCCAGTTTCGCGAGCCTCTGCCTCAATCTTACGTACAAGACCAGCAGCCTCTTTGCGAGCATCAGCAACCATTGCGTCAACCAACATTTGCTTAGCCTCGTCTCTGGAAAGTCCAGCAACGCGTTCAAGTTCTTGTTGGATACGTTGTTCGCTTTTATCAATTTCTTGTTGACGTTTGTTGAGATCGTTTTGATGTTGAATAAGTTGTTTTTGTTGAATGTCAATTTGGTCGAGCTTTTTCAACAGTAGCTCTTCCTTTTTGTCGAGAGCATCCTCCTTTTGAGAAAGACGGTTTTCCATCTTTGCAAGTTCTGCATTGCGCTCTCTAAATAGACGTTCATTTTCTTGTTTGAGCTTTCGAGCCTCTTCTCTTGCCTCGTTAATAGCTTCTCTTTTTAGTTTATTTGCTTCCTCACGGGCATAGTCCAAAATAGCTTGAGCTTGTGCTTGAGTGGAGCCAACTTTTTTGTTTCTATAATTTCTGTATAGTACTGCACCAAGTCCAGCACCGCCACCAAGGCAAACGATGCAAGCGACAATGGTGATAATCAAAGAAGTCGCATCAAAGGCAAGGAGTAGATTTAACATTTGCATGTAAATACCTCCTATTTAGTTATAGTGTGGTCAAATTTACCACACATATATTATATATTAAAGAAAATTAAATGTCAAGGCATATATAAAATTAATGATTACAAAAAGTTTGACAAATAATTTGATTACTTACACGAACTTGCAGTGCGACAAAATGCGGATATGAAAGCTAATTTAACAATTTTACAAGAAAATTACTATATTATGTCTGTCAAAGTATTTTATATTTAGCACATTTTTTACATAGTTAAATACTTAAACGTTATGTTGAGATATGTAAAATACAATTAATAGAAAAGTTAAAATTTCATGATGCATTGAAAACAAAAAGATTGAAGACAAAAAAACAGGAAACCACAATTGGTTTCCTGTTACACTACTACATTTGTAGTAAATTATTCTTCTTCTGTTGGTGGATTAAGTTCTGCCTTGACAATTGCTTGAATAGAGTCCATAACGTCAGAATGAGCCTCCAACCAAGCCTTAGCTTTTTCGCGACCTTGAGCAATCTTTTCGCCGTTGTAGCTAAACCAAGAACCACTTTTTTCAATAATGCCACGTTCCACCGCTGCATCCAAAATACATCCCGAGTTGGAAATACCTTTACCAAATATAATTTCAAATTCGGCAGTTTTGAAAGGTGGAGCAACCTTGTTCTTTACAACCTTAACGCGAGTTTTGCTACCAACAATTTCCGAACCGTCCTTTACTTGGTCAACACGTCTTACATCCAAACGAACGCTGGAATAGAATTTGAGCGCTTTACCACCAGTGGTTGTTTCGGGGCTACCAAACATAACACCAATTTTATCACGGAGTTGGTTGATAAAGATAATGCACGTGTTAGACTTGTTACCAATTGCAACAAGCTTACGCAACGCTTGAGACATCAATCGCGCTTGAACACCCATATGACTTTCGCCCATGTCGCCTTCAAGTTCTGATTTTGGAGTTAACGCTGCAACGGAGTCAACAACAATAAGGTCAACGGCATTACTGCGAACAAGGTATTCCAAAATGTCCAATGCTTGCTCGCCACTGTCTGGTTGAGAGATATACAACTCGTCCAAATCAATGCCAAGGTTTTTAGCGTAAACGGGGTCAAGGGCTTGTTCTGCATCAATAAAAGCTGCTGTTCCACCCATTTTTTGTACTTGAGCAATAACGTGCAAAGTTACAGTTGTTTTACCAGATGCCTCCGGTCAATAAATCTCGATAATGCGTCCCTTTGGCAAGCCACCAATTCCAAGAGCGATATCCAAATTGAGACATCCAGTTGGAATTACGTCAATATTGCGAGTAGCAGCATAGCTACCAAGTTTCATAATGGAACCTTTGCCAAATTCCTTTTCAATTTGCAAGATGGTCTGTTCTAAGGCCTTCTTCTTGTCATCTGTCATTGTAGTATTCTCCTATGTTTTGTATACTAATTATATATCATTTGCAATAATATTGCAAGCATTTTAGACTATTTGTTCTAAATTATTATTTCATTGTTTTGATAACCAAATACAATGCTGTATTGGTCACAAGAGCCCTGATGGTATTTCTGTCACCAGCATACATAGTTTTGTGTACCGTTACACCAGCACGATTACCAACAGCAATATAACTAAGCCCCACTGGCGTCTTTCCCGATGGATCGGGGCCTGCATAGCCTGTTGTAGTAACCACAATGTCACTGCCATTGGCAAGCAAACCCTCAGCCATAGCCTTTGCAACTTGTGGAGATACAGCTCCATACTCATCAATTACGTGTGGAGATATACCCAGCCTTTGGCTTTTTGCCACGCTCGAATAGGTAACAGCACCTTCGTAAAACACAGCACTTGAGCCAGCAACATCCACAATGGATGACGCTATCATACCACCAGTAATAGACTCGGCAGTGGAAATTTTGTAATTTACTTCCGACAGCGTCTGCACCACTATTTCTGCGAGTGATTTGTCACAATCAGCATAAACTGATTCGCCAAACAGGTGCTTAAATTGTTCGATTACACTGCCAATAGTCTTTTTGTTTGTTTTAGCGGGGAAAAGTAACGTAATACGACTATCCAAATTGTCTGTTTCAAAGCTACTTTCCACCGTTTTATCTAGTGAATTTAGTAATTTTGCAACAACTTCACTAGGATAACCAAAAACTTTGAAAACATACTTGATCTTTCCAACTTGATCTTTCAAAAGATTTTTGGAAATGTAGGTATCGTATAACAGTTCACACTCGCGCTTGTCGTCAGGCAAAATGTAAATTTGCTTACGATTGTATTCGCCAAAACAGCCACATTGGTAACCGTAGACAGCCGAATAATGAATAAAAGTTTCGGGAATTGTACAAATCTTGTCCAAAACGTGTTGCGCTGGCATAGCAATTTTTGCCAGTTTGCAATACTCTGCAACGGCCTTTTCGGCATAGGTATCGTAAAACATTGCCAGATTTAAAGCATCGGCAAAAGTGGTTGAACAGTCACCAACATTGCCTACCATAATTACGTTATCCTTGCTAACGGCATCAATCAGATAGTCGCGCGCAGATACACCACTGTGCGTAACAAACAAATCGTACTCTAAGCCATCACGGCGCAGTTTATCACAAATCAATTGAACAGCTTTGCTATGTTCTTTTGTAAGTAGCTTTATCATTTTTCTTCAAATACCTTTTTGTTTTGTACAATATACACAACGCCAGAAACAACAGTCATAATTATTGCAAGGGCAAACAGCACCAGACCAACCCAATTTAGAATGGCATACACATCATCAATGAGTTGCAAATCAGGGAAATACAAGCTGGCAAGAGACATAAAGTCCAACTCTCTTGCAAGACCCTCCATCACAATTAGTACTGGAAGGCTCACGTCCAGTAAAACTGTCTTAACTTTACCAAAGATGTTTGCTTGCACCACTGTACCCTTGGATGCCGCAATTTGTCTAACTGCATCAATAAGCAACTCGCGTGAAAGCACCAATGCGCCACTGACAGCAAAAAAGATATGCCCAATAGTTAGAGAATTGGTGCCATACGCCAACCCCATAATAGGCACACTACCGATGCCATGTCGTAGTGGGTTGGTTACAGCAATACAAAACAAAGCAGCGCAAACAAGAATTTTGTCTGCTATTGGGTCTAACAATTTGCCAAGGTCGGTAACCAAGTTATACTTGCGAGCAATGTAGCCATCCAACAAATCTGTTAATGCCGCCAACACAAATATACCAAGGGCAACGTATGGCGACCAAGTAAAAGGCAAGAAATATGCAACAATAAACAGTGGAACCATTACAATGCGCAAAATTGAAAGTTTGTTGGGCAGATTCATACTTTTTCTCCTATCAAATCGTACTCTAATGCATTGGTTATTTTTACGTCACAAAAACTACCAATGGGCAATTTTTCATCAGAAATAATCAAAATGTTACCATCAATTTCCGGTGCCATAAAGTAGGTGCGCCCCATGTAGAAGTACTTACCATCGCGCTCTTCTTGCAGGCTTTCTACAACACACTCGTACACATTGCCAACGTCGGACGCGTTTAGCTCTTGCACTACCTTTTGTTGCACCTTGTAGCACTTTGCAACGTATCTTTCCTTTGTACGTTTAGGCAAATGCCCTTCAAATGCGTAAGACTTTGTGCCTTCCTCACGAGAATATGCAAAGAAACCAACGTTGCGAAGTTTGTAGCTCTTCAAAAAGTCACAAATAAGCTCAACACTTTCCTTTGTTTCGCCAGGGAAACCACAAATAAAGGTGGAACGAACTGCGATTCCTTTGTCAGCAAGCTTGTCAAACAAAGTGCAAATGTTAGCGTAGTTGGACCTGCGATTCATTCTCTTCAAAATTGTATCGTCAACGTGTTGCAGTGGAACGTCAACGTACTTAACAATTTTGGGGTTGGATGCTATTTCGTCAATTAAAGCATCATCCATAAGCTCGGGGTAACAATACAACAATCGTATCCAGTGGATATTTTCGATAGCAGATAGCTCCCTAAGCAGTTGCACTAACCTAATTTCGCCATACAAGTCTTTGCCGTAGCGAGTTGTGTCTTGCGCAACGAGAATAAGTTCCTTTACACCATTTTCAGCAAGACTTTTTGCGTGAGCAACAATATCCTCCATTGGAACAGAGCGAAATCTACCACGGATGTATGGTATCAAGCAATAGGTGCAAAAGTTGTTACAACCATCACTTGTTTTGAGGTAGGCAACGTGTGGCAAGGTGGTCAAAATGCGATCGCCAAAGGTAATTGTATCGTTGCAATTAACGTATAAATCGCGCTTGTTAGCCAACACACTACCAACAATTTCGCAAATTTTGTCGTAGTCGTTTGTGCCAACAACGGCGTCAACCTCAGGAAAACCTTCGTACACTTCCTCTCCAAACTTTTGACCAAGACAACCTGTAACAATAATCTTTTTGTCAGTACCTTCTTTGAGGTGAGCCATCTCCAAAATGGTATCAATAGCCTCCTCTCTCGAAGACTGCAAAAACGCGCAGGTGTTGACAATCAATACGTCAGCGTCATCTTGGATATTTGTAATTTGATAACCTCCCTTGGCAAGGTTGGCAAGCATAACTTCCGTATCGATACGGTTTTTGTCACAGCCAAGGGAAATTACTCCAACTTTAGTGTTCATAAATACTTCCTACTAAATGTTTTGCATATCTTCGTCAGTAACATCTGGGAACAGCTCGTCAAGTTGTTCCAACGTTACCAAAACCTTTACAGGACGGTTAGAGGACTCTGCATCAGATAATCTTTCCAAGTAACCCATCTTGTCGCATAGGTCTTTGATGGTACCGGCTTTGTTAAAGCCAACTCTAATGCCACGTTGAATGGACGAGATAGAGGCAAAGCCTTTCTTTTCCGTCAACCAGTACTTCAAAGCTTTTTTCATGTAAATGCGATACTCGCGTTGGTCTTGAAGTGGAATATCATCCTCATCCAACTCGGGAACAACGTCCGGTTCGACAGGTTTGTTAGAAACAAAAATTTCGTTAGAGATGCTATCGTCATAGTAAAGTTCATTACTTTCGCGCAGGAACTCGACAAGAGATTTAATCTCGTCATTGCTGATATACGCGCCTTGAATACGTGCAGGACTGGATGATCCTGGTCCAAGGTAGAGCATGTCGCCATAGCCCAAAAGCTTGTCTGCGCCTGCACCATTGATAATTGTTTTACTATCTTGTGGAGCAGGAACCTTCAACGCCATACGGCAAGAGAGGTTGTTTTTGATAGTACCAGTAATAACGTTAACGTCAGGACGTTGTGTAGCCAAAACTACGTGGATACCACTGGCACGGGCTTTTGCAGTAAGACGCGCCAAACGTTCTTCAAAGGCCTTTTTGTTTGTGGACATCAGGTCAGCCAACTCGTCTACAATGTAGATGAGATATGGCATTTTTTGAGTAAGTTTGGGGTTGATCATTTTGTTGTAGTTTACAATGTTGTCAACACCATTTTGCTTGAACAGTTGATATCTTGCCTCCATTTCCTTTACAAGATAGTCCATACCAGCCAAAGCATCATTAATGTTTACAATAGTTTCCCTTGTCAACATGTGAGGAATACCATTGTAACGGGAAAGTTCAACGTATTTGGGGTCAACCATCAAGAAACGCAGGTACTCTGGGCCATACTTGTACATCAAGCTGACAATCAAGCAGTTTAATGCAACCGATTTACCCGAGCCAGTTGTACCAGCTACAAGCAAGTGAGGCATTTCAGCAAGGTCGTCAATAATAACGTCACCGATAAGGTTTTTACCAATGGCAAACACAAGTTTGCCCTTTGCATTTTGGAATTTTTCCGACTCCAAAAGTGTACGCAACACTACCGGCGTCTTCTTTTTGTTTGCAACTTCGATACCAACCAAATTTGTACCTTCAATTGGTGCTTGAATAAGGATATCTTGTTTTGCCTCCAAACAAGCTTTAAGGTCGTCTGCATAGGCAGCAAAATCGCCCATACGAGTTTTTTCCGAAAGTACCTTAAAGCGATATTGAGTAACCGATGGTCCAACAATAATATCTGCAAGCTCAACCTTGATGTTGAACACGCTAAGTTTTCTAACAATAGCCTCGGCAGCTCTCAAACGATCCTCAGCACCAGTATCCACCGTGATTGTTGCATCATTAAGCAAATCACAAGGTGGTACAACGTAATCAAGATACTGATGGATAGTTTTGTTCTTTTGATCCAATTCGCCAGCAGTTACAAAATCGAGACGCGTTTGAACTACACCATTGCCCAATGGAGTTTCCCCCTCGACAGCGATTACTTCGTCAGGGTCAAAATCTTGAGGTACTGGGGCAGGTTGAACTGGTTTTGCAACAGGCTTGCTTGCAGGTTGCTCAACTGGTTTTTGTACAATTGGTTCCGTTTGGAAAGGAACGTCATCAAAATAGTCGTCATCCGTATTGTCAACATCATCCACAACAACATCCACTACGTCAACTTCATCAGCAATAGCTGGCGCAGGTTGGTAAACAGGAGTTTGTTGAACTGGTTGCTCGACTACTACTGGTTGTGGTTGAACTACCACAGGTTCTTGCACAACAACTGGCTCTTGCTTTACAACAACAGGAGTTGGTTCAATAACCACTGGTTGCTCGACTACCACTGGCTTTTGTTGGATGATAACAGGTTGCTCGACAACAATAGGTTTAGGTTGAACAACGGGCGTTTCCACCTGAACGGGTTGCTCAACTGGTGTTGGAGTTGGGGTTGTAGAAATCTTCCAGCTGTCAACAGAGTCCACTTGAGCAGGTTTGCTACCTCTTGGAACAAAGGAATCATCAACTGGTTCAACATCATTTTGCACACCAAAGAAGCTACTTGCAGGGGAAACAGCAGGTTCTTGTTGGAAAAGAATTTGCTCTGCAGTTTGCACCGTTGTTTGAACTGGTGGCTGACTGTCCATCACAGTTTGTGGAGCAAAAGTAAATGTATCTTGTGGTGGAACTTGAACAGTTGGTGTTTGAATGGGCTCTGGGTACTCTGTCGCACCATCCCCCATAATTGTAGCCCAAGCTTGAGAACGGCGCAATTCATCATCAGTAACAACCTCGGTAGGTTGTGGAGCAACTGGTGGAACAGGCTCAGTATTGTTGTCCACTTCCTGCAAAAGGGTAATTTTGCCAGTAAAATAGCAGTAGAAAAAGTCGCCTGCAACAATTACCGTCCAAACGAGTAAGCCCAAAAGAATAATCAAAGAACCCCAAAATGTAAGCGCACTTTGTAAAACGTACACCAAGGAGCCAAATGCCACACCACCAAAGGAAATAAAATCATAGTAGTTGAAAAGATAACCTACATAGGATGCATATGGACGAATTTCCTCAGGAGTTGATT
>JAFTNE010000217.1 GCA_017452035.1 Clostridia bacterium | reverse complement strand
TTTGTTCGTAAGCCTTTTTGTCAAAAGAAGCCCACTCGGTCATATCCATTTTGAAAGTAATTGTGAGTGTGTTATTATTTCTTTTAGATGTGTGATTCATTGTTGTCCTCCGACATAATTTTACTGCGAAATAACCGCATATTTCTACAGTATAGTATTTTAGCACAGTTGTACAAAAAATGCAAGACTTTTTGTCAACATGTTCATTTTTGTAAAAGAAAAAGTGGCAACAGCCTGCCACTTTGCAAATGTTTTGGTATTTTGTGATGACAAATTGTGTGTATTTGAGTGTACGTTATCTTGCTCGTTTTTCATTTACGCCTTGACGTTTAACGGCAAATGGCACACACTATCGCCAGAAAGCAAGTATCCCCAAGGATGCCCTAACTTAGCGCGAGCTTGTTGTAAATAAAAAACGGCAAGATGCGCACTTTGAGTGCCTCAATTGCCGTTTTTTGCATTTTTTGTTATTTTCAAACAATTGTGCTTGCAGTTTATCTCCTTGCTTTGATAAAGGCAATAATTACCGATACAACCAGCGCGATGGCAAAATCCAACAGCACTTGACCAATGTTGAACTTGCCACCCAAAATGGAAAACAGCAACAACGACAACAGGCAAAATACCACACTGCCCACAAGGCCTTTGGCAACAAACTTTTCCTCACGCAAGCACAGTATCATGGCAAGGGCAACTGCAACAATTTTCAAAATTTGGTTGATAACGGGCAAAATGTTATCACTAAGACCAAATAACTTTGCCACCAGTGCCAAAAGTAGCACCCCAATGCAACTAAAAGCCAACGCCAATGCGCCTGCCTTTACACCACCCAAAATGGTACTTTTTGTGTTAGACATACATATCTCCAAGTTGGTATATTGTATTTACCAAGGTGCAAACATATGCAAAAAATGTAGATTTAGCTAAAACATTACATCCATTAACACTACTGCGTTGCAAATTGCACAATGTTAGTTATTGCAAACAAAAATATTGCAAAACAAAAAGCCCAAGTGATGCACTTGGACTTTTGCTAAAATTCAGTTGGTGTTTATGTTTTCAAAACCTATCAAAAGTTTCAAAAACATAGCTCACGAGTAAGATATGATTGATTAGCATAGCGATTTGACGAATAAAACGCAAGCAAGACTGGTATTATTGCGAGGGCGCATACTCTGAGGGTCTGTAACCGAGCAAAATACCAAAGATTGCACAGTGTTTTGCCGTCAAAAATCAATCAGAGATTACGAGGGAGCTATTACTATTTAATTTCGTCTACAACTTCGTCTGTGGGTTCGGTTGTTGGTTCTGCTGGTGTTGTTGGTGCTGTAACAATGGAGTGAATTGCCTTTGTTGTAAATTGCATTGTTACTGTTTCTTCACCAAGACCTGTTTTGAGCCAAACGTTTTCGTTATCCATTTGAACGATTTCGCCAATGATACCACCAATTGTCATGATAGTAACGCCAACACCAAGTTTTTTGTTCATTTCTTCTTGTTGTTTTTTAGCTTTACGTTGAGGAACGATCATCATAACGATCATCAAAACGATCATTACACCAAAGATAACGTAAATTCCCCAGCCGCCACCTTGTTTATCAGTTGTTGTTTCTTCAAAGAAGTTGAGTAGATTCCAAAGCATTATATTTTTCTCCTTATTTAATTTACAAATGGGTTTTGCCAAACAGGGCAATGTTTGTAGATTTATTATATCTTATACAAACAAAAATTGCAAGTAGTTAATGACAAATTGCAAATTTCAACTATTTTTAAGCACAGGGTTTTGCTTTTTAAATCGATATTGTCCAATAAACACTGGTGGATTATCTGCAAATGCCCCCATGTATTCCTACGGACTGCTCTAAGTTTTGCTTTTAAAACAGGACTTTTGTCAAAATTAACTTGCGTGCAGAATTGTCTTGTAAGCAATCAATGAGTGATAAGCGTTGCACAAAAGCCCACAACTATTTTCCGTAATACTTTTCGTAGAACTCGCGTTTGTACTCTGCAAATTTGTCTTGTTTGATAGCCTCACGCGCGCCTTCTACCAACTTCAACAAAAAGTGAATGTTGTGAATGGAAAGTAGTTCGCCAGCCAAAATTTCGTTGCAGTTTACAAGGTGGCGCAAGTACGCCTTTGTAAAGTTTTTGCAACAGTAGCAGTCACATTCGTCATCAAGTGGAGTAAAGTCCGTTTTGTACTTGGCATTGCGCACTACCACTTTGCCCTTGCTTGTCATGGCTGTGCCGTTGCGTGCAATACGTGTGGGCAAAACGCAGTCGAACATGTCGATACCACGCTCGATACCCTCCAAAATGTAGTCGGGTGTGCCAACGCCCATAAGGTAGCGTGGCATGTTTGTTGGGTAATATGGTTGCAAAACGTCCAACATTTTGTACATCAAAAGGCTTGGTTCGCCAACGGAAAGACCACCAACGGCAATACCACACTCGGCATAGTCACGGACAAACTTGGCTGACTGTATGCGCAAATCTTCGTAGAAGTTACCCTGTATGATAGGGAACAACATTTGTTTGCCATTTTGGTGAGCGTGTGCGCAACGATCCAACCAACGGTGGGTACGCATCATTGCTTGCTCGGCGTAAC
>JAFTNE010000216.1 GCA_017452035.1 Clostridia bacterium | reverse complement strand
TTCGTGTGTACGACAAAACCACGCCAGAGGAAATTGTTAGCTATCTCTACGAAAATGGAGTTACCATCAACGAAATTAAAACTGCAAAAATCGGCCTCGAAGAGTACTACATTGACCTTATGAAGGGCAAAGGAGCAAGATAATATGAAAACATTCGAAAAAAATACTTTTGCCAAAAGACTATCCACTATGCTAAAGGTAGATACCAAAAGACTATTTATTAGCCCATTTTTCTACATCATGGTTGGTATTGCTTTTGTTGTGCCCATTTTAATTTTGGTAATGACAACAATGATGGATGGAACGGTTACTCAAAACCCACAAACTGGCAAAGAAGAAATAATACATGGCTTTGACAACGTTTGGCAAATACTGGGCTCGGTAAGTTCCACTGGAGGAGAACAGGGCGCAATGACAATGGACCTGGTATCAATGTGCAACATCCATATGATGTACTTTGCAATCGCAGTGCTGGTGTGCGTGTTTGTTTGCGATGATTTTCGCAGTGGCTATGCAAAAAATCTGTTTGCCGTTCGCCCCAAAAAGACAGACTACGTAATTTCTAAAACACTTGTTTGTTCCATTGGTGGTGGCGCAATGATTTTGGCATTTGTGCTTGGCTCCATCATTGGTGGTGGCGTTGCTCAACTTCCATTTGATATGGTAGGTTTCAACACAGCAAATTTGATTTGCTCAATTATTTCCAAAGTAGCTCTCGTTCCTATCTTTGTTGACCTTTTCTTGACAATGAGTGTTATCGGCAAACAAAAGACCTGGCTTGCAATGTGCTTGTCCCTTGGTGTAGGGATGTTTTTGTACATGATGATTGGCATTGCCAGCCCTCTTGATGCAACAGTTGTGCACATTCTTATAAGCTTACTTGGCAGTGCATTGGTTGCCTTTGGTATGGGAGCAATTAGTAACGCAGTACTCAACAAAACAAGCTTGGTGTAATTTGTTGAGGATTGTTTGTAGGCTAATTCAAAACAACGTTATTAATCAATAATCACAAAAGACGGAGTAATTTGCCTCCGTCTTTTTATTTGTAATTTATAAATGCCGAGTGCATTGTTGCAAAGCCAACGCCTTTATCGAGCTTTAGTTAATAAAAACTTCTTGCACGTAGTAATGCTATCATCAGACCATCAAAGCATTTTATGTAGGTCAGCAATCTAAAAAAATACTAAATTTTTGCACTTTTTTCAAAAAAACTTCACTTTTACAAAACCTTTACAAAACCTTATCAAACTGTTTACCAAATGTTAGTAAAAGGCTAACAACAGTTGAGTATAATAGGGGTACAAAATCAATCAAGGAGAAATACAAAAATGACAAAACAAACACAAACAACAATCGAACAAATCAGAGCTGACTACATCCCACAAGAACCCAGCCAATTTGAACAACTCAAAAAGCTTGACAAAAAGGTTAAAGCACCAGCAGAAATCTTTGCATACACATTTGGCTCAGTTGCATCCCTCATCCTTGGTACAGGTATGTGCTTGGCAATGAAGGTTATTGGCGCATCCCTTTCCTTCGGTATGCCTCTTGGTATTGGTATTGGCGTACTTGGTATGGCACTTATGACAATCAACTACCCAATCTACAAAAAGATTTTGCAAAGCAGAAAAAACAAGTACGCTGACCAAATCATCGCACTTTCCGATAGTTTGTTGAACGAGTAACTGTAACAAAGCAAATGATACACTTGCCAATGGGCAATAGCTTACGACAAAGGCGCAAATACAATACTTTTTGTAGCCAGTTTATACTTAACAAATTATTTGCATATACTATTACTTATGAAGTTACTACATTGTCTAATTTATCTGGTTGCAATGGGTGTTGCTGTCTTTTTGGTTGGGCGAGTGTTTCCACGCAAATGGATACACGAAAATGCCTTCCCATTTAACAGCCTACCATTTGAAAAACAAGGCGAGTTTTACAATCGTTTTCATATTCGCAGATGGAAGACCAAGTGGCCAGATGCCAGTGTAATTTACCACAAGATTTTTGGCAAATTGTTGGGCAAACTGTATCCCAAAAAACGCTTGGATGACGTAAGCTCAAACAAGATAGAAATTCTCATCAAAGAGTCTTGCGTGGCAGAAAGTACACACGTTGTAGCAACCGTTTTGGGTACCTATTGCTTTGGTATTT
>JAFTNE010000215.1 GCA_017452035.1 Clostridia bacterium | reverse complement strand
TACTTGATGAACCATTTTCGGCATTGGACTTTCAAACACGGCTTGCTGTGTGTGATGACGTGTACGACATCATCAAAAAGGAAAACAAAACTGCACTACTTGTGACGCACGATATTTCCGAAGCGCTTTCCATGGCTGATAGAATCATTGTGCTGACAAAACGTCCTGCAAAGGTACTTGTACAGTGGCAAAGCAACCTGACAAACATCCCAACGCCCCTTGGCAGACGGGAAAGCCCCTTGTTTGGCAAAGGTTTTGAGTTGCTACACGGCTACCTTAAAGGAGGCTCAACATGAAACAACTGTTATCTGACGAACACCTAAAATTTTTAGCAAAGCAAAAAAGGCGCAAAGTGTTTGTGTTGCTGGCGCAAATTGGCACACTTGTTATTTTGCTGGCACTGTGGGAGATACTTGCGCAAACGGGTGTGATTGATGCCTTTATTACCAGTTGCCCAAGCCGAATTTGGAAAACGTTTGTAGAACTTGTTGCCGACGGCACTCTACTGCACCACGCGTGGGTATCCACCTTGGAGACGGTTGCAGGTTTTGCAATAGGCACCATTATTGGTTACGTTGTGGCAGTCGTACTGTGGTGGAACAACTTTTTGAAGGACGTGTTTGAGCCATACATCGTTGTGCTAAACAGTTTGCCCAAAATTGCGCTTGGCCCAATAATTATCATTTGGGCAGGTACAGGCAAAGCATCCATCATCACAATGGCTGTGCTTATTTCGGTGGTTATCACAACCATTACCATTTTGAACGGTTTTTGCAATACCGATGGCGAAAAAATACTGCTGTTGCGTTCCATGCGAGCAAGCAGATTTCAAATTTTTACCAAGCTTGTTGCGCCCAGCAACGTGCCAACGCTGATGGCAACATTAAAAATTAACGTTGGTATGGCGTGGATTGGTAGTATCATGGGCGAATATCTCGTTTCCAAAGAGGGGCTTGGCTACCTACTTGTGTACGGAAGTCAGGTATTTAGGTTAGACCTTGTTATGACCTGCACCATTGTGCTGTGCGCCTTGGCTGGGGTGATGTACGCACTTGTTGCACTGCTGGAAAAAATTGTAGTAAAAAGATTTTGATGGACAAAGGCATCATTTGATGCAATACTAAAACCAACAATAATTACAAAAAGTTGAGCAAAAGTAATTATTAATAACGCTTAACAAAAAAAAATCAATCAAAACAAAAACAGAGGCATGCCAATCGACATGCCTTTTTGGTTGGTATATTTACACAAGGACAACCATACAACAAAGTATGAAAGTAAAGGATATTTTTCAAGACGGGATGCTTGTTGTTGGATGCATTGTGGGGGTAAGCTTTGTAACAGGCAAAGAGGCTCAAGCCTTTGTGGGAAATGGTAAAAACATTGCCCTTTTTGCCATTGTGTTTGCCACTTGTGCCATACTTTTACAAAGGTTTTGCGCCAAGTGGCAACTGCACTCCACCGAACAATTTGTGCATTTTGCCTTCAAAAAATGGGGATACGTGTTGTATTTTTTGCTACTGGCGTGCTTTTTTGTGTGTATGGTAACAACGCTTGCCACGGTGGAAAGTAGCATGCGCGAGGTTGTTGGCACAATACACTTCCCATTGTGGTCGGCAATTGTCGTGGCACTTTCTGCAATGGTGTTGAAGGGTGGACTAAAAGCCTTCAAAGTGGTATCAACAATGGCGTTTGTGGGCGCATTTTTGACCTTTGTGTTGGTATCGACAAACCACAACGTGCAACAAAGTAGCGATACAAGCCCCATAAGCACTGTGCTTTACAGTTTGTTTTCGCTAACAATGGTTTTGCCTGTGTGTTGCCAAACTGCAAAAAAATCTACAAAACAAAACGTCCTTTGTATTGTGTTTGCCACAATTGTTGTTGCACTACTACTTTGGTGGGTGGAAAGGGTGGCAGATTTCTCCCAAACACTGCCCATTGGTGGCAATTTGGGTGGCGTAGGCAAGGTTTTGCTTTGTGTTACCATTTGCTTGTGTGGGATATCCGGCGTGGTGGCAAACGCACTTCCACTGTGTCAAGGGCTTGGCGATATTGTTGCCGACAAAAAACTGCTTACCTTTGTTGTTTTGGCGCTGGCATGGGCGTTTGGTTGCTTTGGGTTGGACATCCTTTTGAAATACGGCTACCTATTTGTGGCAGGTGTTGGGTTAGTGATAGTTGTAAGATGTATTTTTGCAACAAAGCCATGCTGAACCATCTCCGTCAAGCTATGCTTGCCACCTCTCCCAAAGGGCGAGGGTTTTATATTTCACAAAAAATCTCGCCAAACAAGTAGCGAGATTTTTTCTAATTTTTATTTAATTTATTTTTCCCCTGTGAGTTACACTTTGGTATTGTTTTTCTATCCACTGAGTTAAGAAATCAAAACCTCGCAACTAATGTCGCGAGGTTTTTGTCTAATTTTTAATCAATTTGCTTTTCCACCGTGGGTACTACGTACACGTCTGTTTCGGGATGCAGTGCCGAAATACCTTTTTGTATGTAATCGATGATATCGCTATCGCTCAATTTTGTATCAAAGTGGGTGGCAACGTCAAATATCAAATTGGTGTGTGTAGGACCTTTGACCATACGGAAATCGTGGATGGTAAAATGCTCGTCAATTTGCGCAACAATTTGGGCAATTTGGTCGCGATAGGTGTCCAATTCGGGGTCGCCAATTACAATTGGGTCCAAGTGGATAACAAGTATGATGTCCGTTTGCTCAATAAACTCACGCTCAATTTGGTCGATAATGTCGTGGCTTTCCAAAATGGGTACAGAGCTATCCACCTCGCAATGCACGCTTGCGTAGTACTTGTTGGGGCCGTAGTTATGCACGTTGATGTCGTGTATGCCGTAGATGCCGGGGTATTTTTTGATGCGATATACAATTTGTTGAATAAGCTCTTTGTTGGGGGATTCGCCAAGGAGCAACGACAAAGTTTCCTTCAAGATGCGAACACCTGCCAATGCAATCATGATTGCAACGCCCACACCCATGATACCATCAAGATACACAAATCCCGTAATCTCTGCAACCACAACGGACACAAGCACCACGCTTGTAGCAATGGTATCAGAAAGACTGTCGGTGGCCGTTGCCTTCAACAACTCGGAGTTGTAGTTTTTGCCAAGTTTGTTATTGAACACGTACATAAACAACTTGATTAGTATTGATACGCCAAGGGCAACAACCGTCCAAATGGAAAGGTCGGCACTACTTGGAGTAATAATTTTGTTGACCGATTCGGTGGCAACTTCAAATGCAAGTAGTACAACAATGATACCCACAATCAAACTGGAAACGTACTCAATGCGTTGGTGGCCGTAGGGATGCTCCTTGTCGGCAGGCTTGTTTGAAAGTTTAAAGCTAATTAGCGCAATGATGTTGCTACCACAGTCGGTAAGGTTGTTTAGACCGTCTGCCAAGACGGAAACAACGCCAAAAAGCAGGCCAACAAGTATTTTGGCTACCGACAAAATAACGTTGCAAACAATGCTTACAATACTTGCAAGCTTGCCCACAGCCTCCCTTACCACTGGTGAAGAGGTATCTTTGTGATTTTTTACAAATAGTTTCAAAAGTAAGTTTGTCATAGTGGTTTTATTATAGGTCAAAAGTGATATATTGTCAATGTTTTAGCTAAATTGTAGGCAAAAGTAGACATTGCTGAAAAGTTCCCACTACGTACACAGTCAGTCAACAATTACCTTTGTATTTGAAATAACAATACATATCAAAATACTGCAATATTGCAAAATATGTAAAAAATGCACCTATAAAAGCGCTAAACTTTGAGGTGCATTGTAGTTTTGTGATATCTTGTTATTTTTTCGTTGACAGGTTATTTCTTTTTGCGCACAAGTGCCATAACAATTGAGATAACAGCTCACAGCAAT
>JAFTNE010000214.1 GCA_017452035.1 Clostridia bacterium | reverse complement strand
TTCCTTTTTTGCTGAAGTTGATTTAAATTGTTTTTTACTATTGCAATTTGTAAATTATAGCTTCGTATGGGCGAAGTTTTGTTTTTTGTGGTGTTTGACAAGAATCATCGTAGTTGCTTGTCAAAAGTGTAAAGTTTTGATTTGCAATTTCTTTTGGTGGTGTAAAGCTAACGTCCTTGTTGGCAAAGTTGCAAACTACAAACAACTTTCCGTATTCGCTTTCTCTTAGATATGCCCAAATCTTTGCGCTGTTGCGATAGTAATCTTTGTATGTGCCGTATACAAAAGATTTATCATTTTTGCGCAGACGTATCAACTTTTTGTAGTAGTTAAGTACCGAATTGGGGTCCTCTTGCGCTTGCTTAGCATTGATTTGAACGTAGTTGGGGTTTACTTTTAGCCAGGTTGTATCTGCATCAGTAAAACCTGCATTTTTGCTGTCATCCCATTGCATTGGTGTACGCGCATTGTCACGTGAGCAGTAGGCTGTACGTTTCATTGCACCCTTTGCGCCAAAAATACCTTTCATCATTTCGTAGGTGCGTTTTGCCTCTACGTCTTGATAGTCGTTGATGTCCGTCATACGGATGGATGTTGTGCCAAACTCTTGACCTTGGTAGATAAATGGTGTGCCAGACAACGTCATCAAAACGGTTGCCAACATCTTTGCGCCTTCTACGCGATTAACAACGGGGTCGCAGTATCTGCCAACAATGCGTGCTTGGTCGTGGTTTTCCCAAAACAAAGTGTTCCAGCTCTTTCCATATAAGCCATGTTGCCAAGTGCGCATGCTGTTTTTGAGCTTACGTAGGCTAAACGGACGCACGAGTTGTTTTAGGCCAAAGTAGTTATCGGCATTTACCGAGTCAAACGCAAACACCGTTGTAAGGTACTCGTTACCTTCGGTAGTGTAGCGTAATGCCTTTGGAACGTTGATTAGTACACTTTCGCCAACGGTAAATGCGTCATACTCGCGCAATACTTCTTGCAGTTGTCCAAGCAACTCTTCCATACGTGGTCCATCAATGTAGTGTTCACGTCCACAAAGTGCAGGACTTGGCGCACCGTTAGGTAAACCGAACGTTTTGGATAGCAGTGTGATAACGTCACATCTAAACCCGTCAACGCCTTTGTCCAACCAAAAACGCAATATGTCTTGAATTTCCTTCATAACGTTGGGGTTAAAGTAGTTCAAGTCGGGTTGGTTTTTGTCAAACAAGTGTAGATACCACTTGCCTACCTTTTCGTCATATTGCCAAGCGCTGCCAGCAAAAAAGCTTGTCCAGTTGTTGGGTGGTTTTTTGCCCCATTTGCCCTTGCCATCACGCCAATAGTAGTAGTCGTGGTATTTGCTGTTAACGTCACGTGATTGTTGGAACCACTCGTGCTGGTCGCTTGTGTGGTTGATTACCAAGTCCATGATAACTTTGATATTGTTTTTGTGCAATAATTTTAGCATTTTATCAAAGTCTTCCATGGTGCCGTACTCTGGATTGATAGCCTTGTAATCGGAAATATCGTAGCCGTAGTCAGCATTTGGGCTGGCATACAGTGGCGAAAACCAAATTGCATCAATTCCCAAGTCGACAAGGTAATCAATTTTGGAAATGATACCTTTTATGTCGCCAATACCATCGCTGTTAGAGTCTTTGAAACTGCGAGGGTAAATTTGATAAAACACTGCCTCTTTGTACCATTGATTTTTCATAAATACTCCTTTTTGTAGGGGCGCAATGCCTTTAAGCTGTCGGCATTGCACAATATTTTTTCAACATCTTGTATTATAATACTTATTGGTAACATTTTCAAGATGTATATATAAATAAAATAAAAAATATTTATATTTTTTTAGCAATAATGGTACACATTGAGGGCGATATGTGGTAGAATTATGCTGATAAGGTGGGTAACTATTGATATGAGCAAATTTATCGATAATTTAACAGTTGAACAAAAGGCAAAACTGGTTCATGGCAATGGCAGTTGGCACACAGCTGACGGTCTTGGCTTGCCCGTTATCATGATGACGGATGGTCCTCATGGTTTGCGAAAACAAGACGACCTAAATGAAAAAATTGCCAACATCAACGATAGTGCCAAAGCAACCTGTTTTCCCACAGCTTGCGCAGTGGCATCCAGTTGGAACGTGCAAAATGCCCGTTTAATTGGCCAAGAAATTGCCAAGCAGGCAATATCCCAAGGTGTTTCCGTTGTACTTGGTCCTGGTGTAAACATCAAACGCAGCCCATTGTGTGGACGTAACTTTGAGTACTTTTCCGAAGATCCACTTTTGGCCGGTCAAATGACAACCAACTACGTACAAGCTATGCAAAGCATGGGTGTGGGCAGTTGTTTGAAACATTTTGCTGTCAATAGCCAAGAAACACGCCGTATGACGGTAAATGCAGTAGTGGACGAAAGAGCTTTGCGCGAGATTTACCTCTACGCGTTTGAACTAACCGTAAAAAATGCTCAACCATACTGTATCATGAATGCCTACAACAAGCTCAACGGCCAAAGTTGTGCGCAAAACAAACGTTTGCTTACAGATATTTTGCGTGACGAGTGGGGCTTTGAAGGCTTGGTAATGTCCGACTGGGGCGCAACCTATAACGTTGCTGAGGCTATACAAGCTGGTATGGATTTGGAAATGCCCGATGGTGGCAAATACCACGAGCAACTTACCATAAAGTACGTAAACGATGGCATTTTGCCAATGGTGGCACTTGACCGAGCTTGCGAAAGAGTTATAAAACTGATTGAAAAATGTACAGTTGAAAAACCTCAACTTACAATTGATTTTGAAAGTGCTCACAACGTTTGCCGTCAAGTGGAAAACGACTTTGCTGTACTTTTGAAAAACGACAATGGCATATTACCTCTTGCAAATGATGGCGAGGAAATTTTGGTAGTGGGTGGTCTTGCTACAACGCCACGTTTCCAAGGCGCAGGCAGTAGTCACATTAACGCCCAAGCAAAAACATTTTTACAGGTATTAGATGAAAACAACATCAAATATCACTTTGCCAAAGGCTACAATGTTCTTGGCGACAAAGCTGTTGCAAGGTTGGAAAATGATGCTATACAGCTTGCCAAAGTTTGCAAAACAGTTTTGTTCTTTGGTGGACTTACTGACGACTTCGAAGGGGAAGGCTACGACAGAACCAAGTTGGAAATTCCTACCTGTCAACAACAGTTGTTAGACAAGCTATACCAAGTAAACAAAAACATTGTGTTTGTTGCATTTGGTGGTTCGCCATTTGTAATGCCATGGCTAAACAAAACGCAAGCATTATTGCACATGTATTTGGGTGGCGAAGCAGTTATGGAAAGTGCCTATGACCTTGTTTTTGGTAAAGTTAGCCCAAGTGGTCGTTTGGCAGAAAGCTATCCACTTGCTTTGCAAGATACCCCTTGCTACAATTACTTTGCAAACGATCGTTTTGTGGACGAACATCGCGAAAGCATTTTTGTGGGCTATCGTTACTACAACACGTTTGACGTTCCAACATTGTTCCCATTTGGATATGGCCTCAGTTACTCGCAGTTTGAGTATTCAAACTTGGTTGTAACCAAGGTGGATAACGGTTTTGACGTTACCGTTGATGTAACAAACGTTGGCGCAATGCCTGCAAGCGAAGTAGTGCAATTATACGTTGACAATTGCAATTGTGGCTACATGCGTGCAAAGCGTGAACTAAAAGCGTTTGATAAAGTGCATTTGCAACCAAAGGAAAGCAAAACGGTAATCTTCCATTTGGATGAGCGTTCATTTGCTATCTATTTGGAAAATGACTTTGTTACAGTAAATGGCCAGTATGGTATTTCCATTTGCAAAAACGTCAACGAAACGTTGCTTACCGAACAAGTAATAGTAGATTTTGGCAAAGATGTTTGTGGTAACGACCAAGAGCTTTACCCAGACTACTTTGTAAAGCCACAAGGTGCATTTACCATTTACGAAAGCCAGTTCTATAATTTGGCAGGCCAACAAAAGCAAGAGTACACCCTTCCAAAGCGAGGCGAGTACACGTTACTCAACACCTTTGAAGATATGCCAAATGTTGGCATTGTAAAACTTATTGCAAAATTAGGCAAAATGGTGGCTAAAAACAAAGCACCATCCAAAACATTGCAAGACCCTGTTGCGCAAATGATAATTACCGGTATGCTGCAAACGCCACTTATCTCCATGATGAGCGTGGGTGGTATACCTGCAAAGTATATCAAATTTATTTTGTACAACGCAAACAAACAACACGGCAAAGCTTGGAAGGCTTTGTTTGGAAAATATAACATTGATTAAATTAAGTAGAGGAGAAAATAACTATGAGTATAAAAGTAAACTACACCAACATGATGCAAGACATTTTGGGTGAACAAGGTATCTCCCACGAACAGCTTACAAGTCTTATTCCTTTTGCGCAAGACGCTCACGCTAAGGTAGAAAGCAAACGTGGACAAGGCATGCAAGGTTGGATGGACTCCCCATATAACCAAGATGAGGTTGTTGCACGTATCAATGCCGTTGCAAAAAAAGTGCAAGATAGCTGTGAAAACTTTGTAGTTTTGGGTATTGGTGGCTCTGCACTTGGTCCCATTGCAGTGTTTACAGCACTCAAACACCTCTACTACAACGAACTTCCTCGTTCCGTTCGCAAAGGCCCACGTTTTTACGTTATCGACAACGTTGACCCCGAAAGAATGAACGCTTTGTTCGACATCATTGATATCGAAAACACAGTTTTCAACGTAATTACAAAGTCCGGTGCAACAAGTGAAACAATGAGCCAATACCTCATCATCATGGATATGCTCACAAAGAAACTTGGCGACAAGGCAAAGGATCGCATCATTGCAACAACAAGCGAAACAAAGGGCAACCTCATCAAGCTTGCTAACGAACTTAAACTTGAAACTTTCTACATCCCCGAGGGTGTTGGTGGACGTTTCTCCGAACTTTGCCCAGTAGGACTTTTGCCTGCTGCAGTGATTGGTATTGATATTGCCGAACTTCTTCGTGGCGCACGTGAAATGGACGAAAAGTGCAAAGTTGCAGATATCGCCCACAACCCAGCACTTGCAATTGCATTGTTGCAATACATTTCTATGAAAAATGGTAAAAACATTGGCGTTATGATGCCATATGCCGACAGCCTTAAATACATTGCCGACTGGTATTGCCAACTTTGGGCAGAATCTCTTGGTAAAGAGGTAGACCTTGACGGCAACATGGTAAACATTGGCCAAACACCAGTAAAAGCTCTTGGCGTTACCGACCAACACAGCCAAGTTAAACTTTACAACGAAGGTCCTTTTGACAAGGTTATTACCTTCCTCGAAGTTGACAACTTCCGTAGTGAGTGCCAAATTCCTAACGGATGCGAAACTTTCCCTGACGTAAACTTCCTTTGTGGTCACTCACTAAACGAACTTATGACAAAGGAACTTCACGCTACACGTTACAACCTTAC
>JAFTNE010000213.1 GCA_017452035.1 Clostridia bacterium | reverse complement strand
TTTGTGATAGCTTTTTGTACTCATCACCGTCAAAGGGGCAACTTGCCATTTGGTTTGCAACATTGTTAATTTGCTCAATTAGTTGTGTTTGATAGTCAAATACCGACATCATTTCGTCATACAAAGTGTTTGAGGAAACAAAGTCGCAATTTTGTTTGAGGTAACCAATTGTTAGGCCGTTTTTGCGTATGATGTCACCTTCAAAAAGGGTTAGCTCGCCACAAATACAGCCAAGAAGGGTGCTTTTGCCTGCACCATTGGCTCCAACTAAGCCAATAGACTCCCCTTCGTTGATGTCTAAGTTGACACCACTAAATATTACGTTGTCGGCATATCTAAATTCAGCCGATTTTAGTTGCAATATCATTAGTTGCCTCATACAAATTTTGACGGCAATATGCCGTCAAAATTATTTTTTCTTTTTACTTTTACGTTCACTGTGGAAAATTCTTTCCAGTACATCCATAATAAATGGAAGGGCAAGTATTTCTACAAGTAACAACAATACCTGTTCACGTCCTAGTTTTGCATACCCAAAGATACCATCACGAATAAATGGAGTAAGGAAACATATTAGTATAATTACCCAAAGGCCAACGTACATTGCTATTTTCCAAGTGTTAAATGGTTTGCACACGTAGTACACTGCAACCAAGCCACCAAACGTGTAGGAGATGGTTACCAACGTTGCAAGTTGCTCGATAGAAGGAATAAGAGTTGGCTGAAACTCTTGCTAAGCGTAAAGTGATGCAGTGGAAATAATAAAGGTTAACGCTGCTGGGAAACAGTGCTTAAGCACGTTACCCAAAAAGTTGCCTTCGATGATGCGTTCGTTGGGCTGTAATGCTAACAATGCAGATGGGATTCCCACTACCACAGCATCCATCAACGTTACCTGCAAACTCGTCAATGGACTTGCCATTGTTTGGTTAAATGCAAAATGCATTACAAGTAGCATGATGTTGATAGCAATTACATACACCGTTTTCATAAAGAACATCGATGTTGTATTTTGAATGTTGTTTACAACTCTACGGCCTTCGGCAACAACCTTTGGCAGTGAGCTAAAACTATCGTTCATCAAAATTAGGTGGGCAACTTGACGCGCTGCATCACTACCACCTGCAAGCGAGATGGAGCAATCGGCCTCTTTCATAGCCAAGATGTCGTTTACACCGTCACCCGTCATAGACACTGTATGTCCAGCTTGACGCATTGCCTTGACAAGAATTGCCTTTTGGTCAGGGGAAACTCTACCAAACACTGTGTACTTATTGGCAACTTCCCTAACTTGTTCTTCCGTCATACCTTCGAGGCTAATGTAGTTGTCGGCATCCTCGACCCCAACTCGTGTTGCAATGTTTGCAACTGTACTGGGGTTATCGCCGGAAATAATTTTGATAGCCACGCCATTTTGACGGAACCAGTTGATGGTTTCTTCTGCGTCCGTTCTGATGTGGTCTTCAATTACAATTACAGCAACAGGCCTACGCACTTGTGGCAGGTTTGCGCTACTGCTACTCATTGTTGTGGAGCTGTGCGCAAGCAACAACACACGGAGGCCTTGCTCGGCATATTTGTTTACCAAGTCAGTAACGTGTTGGTTTTGCGTTTTCAAAACGTACTCGGGAGCACCAAGGAAGTATGTTCCCTCCCCCTGGAAAGCTACGGCAGAAAGTTTGCGCTCAGAAGAAAATGGTACAACTGCAACGGCATCCATACTGGGTTTTCTTGGAGAACCAAAGTATTTTTTGAGTGCTTTGCTCGTCATGTTGTCTGCCTGCAAAGCCGTGTTCATACTGGAGATAATTTCGCGCACAGTGTATGACACACGAGAGTTTGGTCTGAGGTCAATACTTTCAACTACCTGCATTGTGCCATCGGTAATTGTACCTGTTTTGTCCAAGCAAAGTGTATCAACTCGCGCAAGCATTTCAATGCAGTACAACTCTTGCACCATGGTTTTGTTTTTAGCCAGTCGCAAAAAAGATGCACCCAATGCTACGCTAGTCAGCAAAAATGGGCCAGCAGTAATCATTGAAATAATTGATCCAGCAGTAAGTTCTAACGCCTTGTCGTTAAGTTGCCAAGAAAGCTCAGCACCAAATGATTTCACGTTGATGATATACAGTCCAATTGCCATTGGCACAAGTATGATAGCTTCAAAGATCAAAATGGTATTCAATGCTTTGAGCATTTGAGAACGAGGCTTTTTGTACTGCTTTGCTCGTCCTGTGAGACCTGCAATGTAGTTAAATTTACCGATAGCCTTTACTTGAGCTGTGCAACTACCAGATACTACAAAACTGCCTGCATACAACGTGTCGCCTGGCTTTTTTGTGATAGCATCACTTTCGCCCGTCAAAATGGACTCGTTTGCTTCAACAAAACCATCCAAAATAACACAGTCGGCAGATATTTGAGAGCCACTTGCAAGCAAAACCACATCGTCTAAAACAAGCTGGTCAACGGCAATGTCAACAGCCTCCCCACCACGAATAACTTTTATTTGTGGTTGAGTGATGAGTTTGAGTTTGTCCAATGTCAACTTGGATTTGATTTCCTGCACTATGGCTATTGCTGTGTTTGCAAAAACAACAGGCAAATAGGTACATTGCATCCACTTACCATTTGCAACAAGCAAAACGGTAATAATGAGATACACCATATTGAAGAAGGTAATCAAATTGGAAAGTATGATTTGTCCAATACTTTTGCTTTTGCGAGTATTGTCGATGTTTACCAAACCTTCGTCTACACGTGATTGCACTTGCTGGGCAGTCAAACCAACTTTTGCATCCACCTGATAACGCTCAACCGTCAACTGATCTATCGTTTTGACTTTATTGAGTTTTTTGATTTGTTTGTTTGTCATCAATCTACCTTGTTAAATGTTCCGTTTCTAAATTCGTAAATTTCGTAACCTTGTTCTTTTAGTTGCTTGAATTGGTAACCAATGTTTTTGATCTTTTTGAGTAAGGTAACATTGCTACCTTGTTTGCGTGCTTGACGGCAAAAATCCATTACGTACAGCAAACTTTGCTTGTCAAGCTTTTTGTCAACAAGCACAGCTTTACCCATAGATTTTTGACCATTTACGCCACGTTCTTGCAACAATAATACAATACGCTCAAAGCCAATGCTAAATCCACAAGCAGGAACGTCTGTACCAGTGATTTTACCAATCATTTTGTCGTAACGACCACCACCACCAACAGAGCTTGCCATACCTTCGACAGAAATTTCGTAGATAGTTCCAGTGTAGTAGCCCATGCCACGCACAAGTGTAACGTCAAACTTAACCTTACCATTGGTAACAGAGTTGTTTGCAACGTACAAAATTTGCTCGATATTTGTTTTTACCTCTTCTGGAAGGCTATCGCCCAACTCTTCTACACACTTTGCAAATGGGTCGCTTGCAGAAGTAATACGGTTGATGAGGTCAACAAACTCGTACGCCTTGCCAGGTGCAATTTGTTCCACTTCGGCTAAAACACCCGTTACGCCGATTTTGTCAAGTTTGTCCAAAGCGATAAACACTTTGTCCTTTTGATCCTCGTCAAAACCAAAGTGACTTGCAAGGGCATTGAGCAGTCTACGATCGGATAGACGCACTACTACATCGTTAAAGCCCAAGTTTGCCAATGCCTGCATTGTTGCAGAAATAAGCTCTGTTTCGGCAATGTTTGTTTCTTCGCCAATGATGTCGATGTCACATTGAACAAATTGACGGAAACGTCCACGTTGAGGACGGTCTGCACGCCAAACGTTGTCCATTTGGATGGACTTGAATACGCTTGGTAGTTGACCAACGTTATTGGAGTAAAAACGTGCAAGAGGAACAGTCAAGTCGTATCTAAGGCCCAAATCGCACAAATTTTCCTCAGTGGCATTTTCCAACTTTTCGCCACGTTTCAAAATTTTGAATATAAGCTTTTCGTTGTCGCCACCTTGCTTGGATGTAAGTAGTTGAATATTTTCTACTGCGGGAGTTTCGATACGGGTAAAGCCGTAACTCTCGTAGGTTTTTTGAATAGTATTTAGCACTTGTTGACGAAGTGCAAATTCCTTGGGCAAAAAGTCTCGCATGCCCTTGGC
>JAFTNE010000212.1 GCA_017452035.1 Clostridia bacterium | reverse complement strand
GTTTGAGAAGTTGGACGTACACCACGACATCGAAAGCAAGCACTACCAAGCAATTTGCCAAGTGGCAAGCAAAAACCAGGGTGGCATGCAAACGCATTTGCCCTTTGACTACCTTGCCATCAACGACTACACCCACGTTACTATTTGCAAAATGCAACAAAGTGCCACACCCGACTGGGAAATTCCCTTTATTGTGGGCGTAACGGAAACGCCCGTTGGCAGTGTGCAAGTAACCTCCACCCCTCAACAAAACGCATTGCACTTCGATTTGGCAAAAATTCCACCTACGGCAGTGTTTCGCACTCGCAAGATGGGGGACGTGTTTGCAAAATTTGGTGGTGGCAAAAAAACTCTAAAAGAGTACCTCATTGACAAAAAAATTCCCCAACGAGAGCGCGACAAGTTGATACTTGTGGCCGACGGTCAGGAAATCCTTGCCATTGTTGGGGTGGAAATAAGCAACAAAATAAAGGCAACAAAAGGCTCGCAAGTATACTACATCAACAAGATTTAAGGAGAAAAAACAATGCAAAAAAACCATCAAGTTGCAAAAGTACTCATCACCGAACAACAGCTCAAAGATCGCATCAAAGAGCTTGCTGATCAAATTTCCAAAGACTACGCTGGCAAAGATCCATTGCTTGTGGGCGTTTTGAAGGGAAGTTGGATTTTCCTTGCTGACCTTGTTCGCGCAATGGACTTGGACGTAGAAGTGGATTTTATTGCTGCATCGAGTTACTGTGGAGGTACACAAAGCACAGGACACGTAATTTTGACAAAAGACCTCACTGCCAACTGCAAGGATAGACACGTTTTGTTGGTGGAAGATATTGTTGATACAGGCATCACCATTGCTCACCTCAAAAAGATTTTTGAAAGTCGTCAAATGGCAAGTTGCGAAATTGTAACCTTGCTGGACAAACCTGCCCGCAGAGAGGTGGACGTGGACGTAAAATACGTTGCATTTACCATCCCTAACGAGTTTATCATTGGCTACGGCTTGGACTTTGATGAAAAGTTGCGTGGCTTGAAGGAAATTTGCGTGATGGACACAAGCACTATTGGCAAATAATTATATTAAACTTTTTAACAATACCCAAAATGCACCACAAATAAATCTTGTGGTGCATTTTTTTGTGCAAAATATACAATAATTGAAATTTATCAATATTTTTGTTAATTTTTGATAAAGCAAAACGCCCTACTGCAATTGGTAGAGCGTTTTTGTTTTTACTTGTTATTTGCTCAACATTGCCATTGCCAAGTCAAGACGGCGAAGGGTTTCTGTCTTACCAAGAAGTTCGGCAATTTCGCTTGCGCCACCTGGTGTGGACGTGCGTCCTGTCAAGGCGATACGTGCTGGCCACAAAACTTTGCCGTTTTTTAGCCCTTGCGCTGTTGCAAGGTCAACCAACGCTTGGTACAAGTGTGCGTTGTCCCAATCCGTTACACTTTCGAAGGCTTGCTTTACAAGTGGCAAAATCTCTTTGGCTTGAACTGCATCTGTCTTTTGCTTTTTGTTGAAGTACAGTTCGGCATCAAACTCGGTGTAATCCACCAAGAAATCCAACATTTCGGGAATTTGAGCAAAAGTTTCTACACGTGGTTGCAAAAGTTTGCAAACAAGGTCACGGTCAAAGTCCTTCAAGTAGCAGTTTTCAATCCATGGTTTTGCGTAGTCAGCAAATGCATCTGGTGTCATTTCCTTGATGTACAAAGAGTTCAACCAAGTGAGTTTTGCTGGGTCAAAGATGGATGGACTCTTGTTGATACCAGAGATATCAAACTTTTGTTGAAGTTCTTCAAAGCTCATCTTTTCGCTATCATCCTTTGGAGACCAGCCAAGCAGTGCAATGTAGTTGATGATAGCGTCCTTCAAAAATCCCTTTTTGAGCAAATCTTCGTAGCTTGCGTCACCGTTGCGTTTACTAAGCTTGTGTTGAGCGTCCTTCATGATGGGTGGCATGTGGATGTAAATTGGTCTTTCCCAACCAAGTGCATCGTACAAAAGGTTGTACTTTGGTGTGGAGGAAAGGTACTCGATACCACGCATAACGCAGTTGATACCCATAAGATGGTCGTCAATTACGTTTGCAAAGTTGTAGGTGGGCATACCATCCGACTTGATAAGAATTTGGTCTTCCAGTTCGGAGTTTTCGATAGTAATGTCGCCATAAACTTCGTCATGGTAGGTTGTGCTACCCTCGGCTGGCATATTTTGACGAATAACGTACTTGTCGCCACGAGCAAGACGAAGAGCAACTTCTTCCTTGGTGAGGTTTAGGCAGTGCTTGTCGTATCTGCGCGCGCCGTTTACGTCAGGCAATGTTGCCAAACGTTCCTCAGTGCAAAAACAATAGTAAGCGTGACCACTTTCCACAAGTTTTTGAGCGTAATGTAGGTATTCGTTTTTACGCTCACTTTGGATGTATGGACCGTAGTCGCCACCAACGTCTGGACCTTCGTCATACATAATGCCAGTTTCGCGAAGTGTGCGATAGATAATTTCTACTGCGCCTTCGACATATCTGCCTTGGTCGGTATCTTCGATGCGCAAAATAAATTTGCCGTTTTTCTTTTTGGCGTACAAAAATGAGTACAATGCTGTTCTTACTCCACCAATGTGCATGTAGCCTGTTGGGCTGGGAGCAAATCTTGTACGAAGTTGTTGTGCCATGGTAATGTATCTCCTTGTGGGTTATTTCAGTAAAAATTTGCAGTAGTCAGATTGAATTTGTTTCATTATGCCTTTGTCGTACATGCTGTAATACCCTGGATCACCATTAAAAATGATGTGGTCCAATACGACAATATCCAAACTGCCCAATGCAAAAAATAAGTTGCGAGTAAACTTTATATCGGCATCACTTGGATAGCACTCGCCATTGGGGTGGCAATGTGCAACCACTACACCATTTGCACCAACTCGCACTGCTGTTGCAACCATCTTTTTGACGTCCACGTTGACGTTGCCCGTATTGTTGTTGGAGTAAATCTCGTGGAAAAGGTGTGTTGTTGTGTTATCTACGTACACCACAACAAGTTGCTCTACGTAAGCATTGGAAATTAGCAAGCGAGCAAAGTCGATAATGGAATTTACTCCTACAAACTTTTGACGGCTAACTTGACCATGGATATAACGTTGCAAAACCTCTTTTAGCATAGAAAGGTTGCACGCTGTAACCTTGGAAATGCCATCCACCGTCATCAGTTGCTCGGGTGGAGCATTCAAAATGTTGTAGATGCTACCAAACTTGTCCAGTAACGCGTGTGCTAACTTGTTTGTATCCTTGCGAGGAATGTACTGAAACAGCAGTAGTTCCAGCACTTCGTGGTCTTGAAAAGATTGCAAACCTTCTTGTAGCATACGCTCGCGCAAACGTTGGCGATGGCCGTCATTGTGTTGACTCATGAGTGTCCTTTGGTAAAATAGTGTTATTTTGCCTTTAAGCCTATATATAATAGCACATAAAACAATTTTTGTGTACAATATGTATAAAGATTTTTGCACAACTTTGTTGCAAAAAACTACAAAATTGCTATAATATATACCATCAACACAAAAAAGTTTTTATGTGGATAGGTTTTGCGCAATCAGCAAACCTGTGGTTGTGATAGAAATGCAGTATTTTTGTTTGCAAATTGCTGTGCTTTGCAATGATTTTGTTTTTTGAACGAAAAACTAACCATTTTGCAAAAACTTGCACTACTGGGCGCAACCACTTTGACACATCTAAAAATGTTTAGGAGAAATTTATGAACAAAGCAAAGGAAATTTTGTTACAAAACTTTGACCAAATGGTAAAGGTGCTTCAACAAACAATTTGTTTTAATACCGAAAAGGACACCCCAGCCGAAAACGCGCCCTTTGGTGTGGAAATAAAAAAATGCTTGGACTACGTTTTGCAAACCTCCAAAGATATGGGCTTTGAGGTTGTAAACTGCGATGGCTACGCTGGCCACGTAGACTTTGTTGGCAAGGGCGACCAAGTTGTTGGCATACTTGGACACTTGGACGTTGTTCCCAGCAAGGCAGAAGAGTGGCTCTACCCTCCATACGGTGGGGAAATTCACGATGGCAAACTGTTTGGACGTGGCACAATGGACGACAAAGGCCCAATGATTGCCTGCTTGTTTGCTGTAAAGGCGTTGAAGGATGCAGGTTTTGAGCCAGACAAGACAGTTCGTCTCATTTTTGGCTGTGACGAAGAAAGTGGCATGGAGTGCATGCGCCACTACTTTACAAAGATGCCCTATCCAAACATTTCTTTCAGCCCCGATGGCGACTTCCCCGTAATCAACCGAGAAAAGGGAATTTTCCAATTTGCAATGAACGTGGGCGCACTTCCTGCTGGCGTTACCATTACTGCTGGCGAAAGAGCCAACGTTGTGCCTTCGCTTTGCACAGTAACAAGCCCCATCAAGCTACAAATTGTTGGCAACGTTACCGAAAGCTACAACAATGGCGTGTACACATACACCTCTTTGGGCAAGTCTGCACACGGTTCTACTCCAAACGAAGGTGTAAATGCCATCCATCCATTGCTTACAATGCTTGCCAATGCCTACCCAGACAACCAAACGCTTGCATTTTTGGCAAACAAGTGCTGTGATACATCCGGCACAGCTTGGGGTATCAACTTGTGGGACAGCGAAAGTGGCAACCTTACTTGCAGTTTGGATATCATCCGTACTGACGAAAAAGGCAACGTTACCATCACTGTGGACATCCGTTTCCCCGTTTCCTACACGTGCGAACACATGCAAAGTTTGATTGAAACAAACAGCCCAAGTTTTTGCACGTTGCTTGGCGCTCATGCAAGCGAGCCACTGTTTGTAGCAAGCGATACAT
>JAFTNE010000211.1 GCA_017452035.1 Clostridia bacterium | reverse complement strand
TTGTATGGTGATTGGCCTTTTTTGTTGCAATTTTTAGGACATTTTAACCATTTCAAATTGCAAAATGTCCTTTTATTTTGCATTTTGGGGCTGTTTTTGTGGCTGTTTTAGTCGTTCAATTTTTGCGCCTCAGCAAGCAAAAATTCGTCCGTAAATTCGGTGTAGGCAAGTGCAATTATTCCACCCAACGAGTGGCCCATAAACAACTTGCGAACGTCCTCGTTTACACCACGTTCTTTGCAACGGCTATTGAAGGTCCTTCGGCAGTCTTTTAGCGAATGATTGGGCAAAATGGCCCTAAATTGCACTCGAATATGGTTGATTGATGGTATTTCCGTCAAAAACTGCTCGTCAAGATACCGGCGCAAATTGTGCGTGATTGGTATCTTTTTTTCTGCATATTTTTGTCCTTTTTGCTTGGTGTTTTGACAGACAATAAATGGCTCTTCGATACGCACTGTGTTGAGCTCGCCGGGACGTATTCCACAGTACAAATAAATAGCGAAAAAGCATTTGAATTTTGGGGCGCTTTTGTCCAGTAGTGAGCGTTCTTCTTCCGGTGTGAGACGTTTGCCGTTGACTCTTTCGTGTTGCCTGTAAGGAATGATTGCAAGTGGGTTGCGCTGTAAAATGCCGTAGGCAAGGGCGTATTTAAAGATTTGGTTCAGCACGGTATGCACGTCGTCTGTGGTTTTTGCAAAACCTTTTGCTTTGATATCATCCAGCAGACGTTTGCACTCTGTTGGCGTTATTTTGGTAATGTCGCGCCCAACAAAGGTTGGCAACACCCACCGTTTGTAAATTGATTGCACGTTGACAAAGGTTGATGGCGCAACCTTTTCAACGTAGTAGTCCTCAAAAAATCGCTGTGCAAAGTCTTCAAACTTGTTGGACGTTGCAGGCAACCCTTGCATCTTTTCGGCTCGTTTCAGTTTTTCGATAAATTTCCGTTTTGCCTCTTCCACGGACGGCGCAGAGGCGCAAACGTTGTAGCCGTTCCTTCGATATCTAATTTCGTAGGAAAAGCTTTTTTTGCTGTTTTGTTTCTTCCGGATGCGCGCCGTGCATCCATCTACTCTAAATTCTTTTCTAAATGCTTTGGGCATTAAGTTTACCTCCTGTTGAGTAAATTTAACACCACAATTGTCTTCCTTTGCGTTTTGTTTTTGCTTGTAGATGGTGGCTTTGATGGCGCCTATCACCTGGGCAATGTCCGTTTCGATGTGTTCCATAGCTACTAAAAAATCTTTCATTTCCATAATCTGCCGGCTCCTTTTTCCGGTAGCAATATGGTAAGCCAAAAAATGGCGCTATGGAAAACTCTAAAAATCAAAGTATTTTTTGAGTTGGTTCAAAAGTGAAAGAAATTTTAGTCGTTATTTTCTTCGCTTTGCAGGATTTCATTTATTTTTTCGAACAGCATCATATATCCGAGATTGTAAAGTTTATCTTCATTGAGATTATTTTTCTTTTTGTAAATCTCGGCAGCTTTTTTTAGTTTATTAAAATCTCGTCCTTCAAAAATATAAATTTCACATGCAGGTTTATTGTATAGCATAATCAGTCCTCCAAATTTTGATTTTAATAAGCAAGGCCTTTTGCAAAGCCTACAAGTTCAGCTTTATCTCTCACTGGCAGTTTTCTGTATAGGTCAATGAGTTGCTTTTCGTCTGTTGTTAGTTGTGGTCCAGTAATAACTACACTACCAGTAATATAGTCTTGACGGCCTAGAAGTTCATCAAGAGATATACCAAAGTGGTCTGCTAATCTGATGCAATCCATTGCATTTGGAGTATTTATATTTTTTTCCCATCTGCTAATGTTTTGTTGACTTATACCAGTTTTTTTTGCTAATTCGCTTTGTGTTTGATTTGCGTTTTCTCTACACTCTTTCAATCTTTGTCCTATGTTCATATTTGATTACTCCTTTTTGAGAAATTATACAAAAATTTGAGTAAAAAGTATTGACTTACCCAAAATTATGTAGTATACTCTACTTGCTTACCCAGATTTGGGTAAAATATTATATCAGAGGCCTGGAAAGCCTAAAGGAGTCAGAGATGGCAGAAAACGTAAAGAACACAGTAGTAGAAGAAGAAAACGAAATTGAACAACAACGCAACGTAGAAAAGGTAGTTGCAAGATGTTTGTTCCTGTCGGCAATGGAAAGCAAGACCAACAAAATTGGCGTGACAGTGATGTTGGTTGACGACATGGACTTGACGACAAGTCAAGTGAAAGTGACGTTGGAACAAAAGAAGGCAGGCAAGCAAAGCTACACAGTAAGCCCAGTAATTTGTACTTGGTTCGACCCTGCAAACACAGACGAACAAATTTTTGCAGAGATGAAAGCTTTGACAAAGGCCGGTGGCCTCAAAGACTTGTACATTGTAATGTCCGGTGATGGTGAGTTCCGTAGAATACACAAAGTACTCTCCAGACAAGAATTGGAATTGTATCGCAAACTGGTTGGATAGCAGTATCCGTGAGAGTTTTCCCTTCGTACGTTGTGGGCAACAGCGTACACCAAAGGACTTTTTTCAAGTTCCCTCCTTAAATTATGTGCAGGACGTTTGGTGGTAACGTCTCAAAACATTACCACCCCATTTGCCCGGAGATGCAGGGCGCAAATAAACAAAGCATCCTGGCTGTCACTTCAAGGCAACGTGACAGTATAATCCAAAACTTGTCGGAGTGACGATTGGTAGTAGCGTCTGAAAAGATTACTACGTCAATTGCATCCAACGGTATATCTGGCCGTGGAAATATACAAACGAGAGGTAAATAAAGACAGATGGCAAAATGGCAAAAGGTTAAAGACGTTAAGCGTGGTGGCAAAAAGATTGGAGTTATGCTTGAGAACTCCAGCAACCACAACGTAGTAACGTTGCTGAACCCCCACGGTAAGTACCAAAAGTACGCGCAGGAGCTGGAAAAGGGTATCAAGCTCACAAACGAAGGTAGTATCAAGCGTGATGCAAATGGCAAGGCAATTCCCTTGACTGCTGCAGACAAAAAGTATCGTCAAGGCTACAACTCGGCCTTGATAGACCAATCAAAAATTTTTAATGGAGGCAAAAAATGAGTTATTATTCTGAGACAAAAAGAAACTTTGCCATTGTGGCAATTGCACTAATTCTTATTGGTGTGTTGCTTTGTGGCATTATAACCGAAGGTTTTCGCGAATGGAACCCCTATTGTTGGTTTGGCCATGAGTATGGCGAAGATGGTATCTGCGCTAAGTGTGGAGCAGAAAAGCCTGTTGAAGAACCACCTGCTGAAGAACCAGATGATGGTGGTTTGCAAGTTGACCCAGATGTTCAAGCACGTGGCATGCGTCTCAATAGCGTAAAAATCCCACGTCCACAATTTGCAGAAGAGGGCATCAGCCCACTTGCAGAAAGTGCTCAACAACTTACTGCAGTCATCACTCCAGCTGATGCTATTGAGCAAGAGGTTGACTGGACTGTTGCTTGGAAGAATGCAAACAGTACCTTTGCTACAGGCAAGAATGTAACAGACTACGTTACAGTTACACCTACATCTGACGGAGCGTTGACAGCTAACGTTGCTTGCTTGCAAGCTTTTGCTGAAAAGATTGTAGTTAAAGTAACTCTACGTTCCGATACAGGTCTTTATGCAACTGCAACCGTTGACTACGAAAAACGTTTGCTTGGTTTTGACTTTGCCATTTCCAACAGTGCTTTGAACTGGTCTATGACAACATCCAATTTGAACCCAGAAGTTGCATTTCCAATGATGCACTCAACATCTGAGACAAGTTTCTCCGAGGACTGGGGCTATTGGTATGGCGATGCATCCAAGAACACCATCACACTTAATGTACATTATTCAATTTACACCGTTGACAAAGATTATTCCAGCTTGACAATTTCCGTAGCTCCTACTACTCAATACATCAACGCATTGAAAGCTGCAGGCTTTACTGTAAATGCAACTGCTGGACAATACAAGCAACTGTGGTCTGACGAGTACAGCGCTACACCTTCTTTCTCTTATGAAGATTTGTTCTATTCAAAGATTGCATCTGGAAGTCTGGATACTTACAATGAGTATGTTGCAATGCGTAGCTCTTTGCGTCAAAACATCAGTTCTGCAATGTTGCAACTAAAGATTGAAGTAGATGGCGATGAACGTGATGCTGTAACCATTTACAATTTGAAATTCACTGCCGAGTCTGTATCTCCAGTAGTTGAAGATATTGTACTTAACCCAGGTTCCATCAAATTTTAGTCGAAAGTAAAACAAAAAGGGTGGTACGTGTACTGCCCTTTTTTTTGGAGGTGAAAGATGAGCAAATCAGTAAAGATTGTATCAATAATCATTGTGGTTGTTTTGGTTGTTGCTTGTCTTTTGTTTTTGTTGCACTACACGGACGGTTTCAAAAAGGACTTTGCAACGTTCTACGTCAGCGAGGGTAAACAGGACATTTTGCACGGTAGCTATGGCAACGTGTTCAAGCGTGCGTACCATTTCAAAGTGCATTACACTTTTGGAGTATTCCAGCAAGACAAATCTTGGCACTACAAGCTACGTTGCATCAATGACTTCGTGTTCGAGATTGATGGCGAACAGCATCAATTCTCCGAGCTGGATCTTGACAACTTGTTCGACATTAAGACCACCGAGGATGGCTTGACGGTAGATTTCTCCAAAGACTTCTACACCATCGTATCCGAGCTTTACAACGTGGATAAGGAAGTTATCCACATCCCAACAGACGTTGTGCGCAGCGACGTGGTTGAGTTGACGTTCTATTCGGCTGACGGCAAACACTCTGTCAAGGTAAGTGGTATATTTGGTGGCTTGGAGCAAATTTTCAATGCGCCAAGTGACCAGGTGGAGGTGATGTTTTGAAAAAATACATTTGCATCATATTGTTGCTGGTAATTGTCTCAATGACGTTGCCAGCCGTTGCATTTGCTGAGACTTCATACTCCAACGTGCTTGACGACCTGCAACAAGACAAAGATTTTTACGTTGCCGATTATCCCAAGATAAAGGACGACTACAGCTTGCAAGTTATCCAGATTGCTGAAAGCATTGCTGGCGAATTGCTTGTGTACGTGTACCAGCCCTGTGGCAAACTACAAGCAACGTGCATCCACCTTGCGCAGGAAAAGGAACCAGCAACCGAAGATACCCACGAATACAAGCTCACGTTGTTGAGTAGCGAAGAGACGTTGTTCAAGTACAAGGTTGAGGGCATCAAGCTCAAGAACTCTACCGTGCGCTACTACGACATAACGTCAATCTTCCGTCCTTGGGATGCAAAGCTTGACGTTGGCACAGACAACGACAACGTTACAAACGAGGTGGCATTTGAAGTTGCACAGCTGTGGACTGTTACAGATACCAACGAGGGCGTAACTTACGCTATGACAGGTGTCGAAACCATAAAGATACTTAATCCATATGTTAGCCATGTTGAATACTCAAACGGTTGGGGGCTTTTTACAAGTAGTAGATGCAACAGCCATTACGTAGCTTTTTCCACAGACAAGCGCATGGATGACTTGTTAGAGGCAAGTGTGTATTTTGAACAGCGTACAGTTACTCAACAGATATTCGTTACACGTGGAGATTGGGTGGAACGTGAAGTTCTCGTTTCCAAAGATGACGTAGTTACAAATCCAAACGGAACGTTGAGACTTTGGGCGCAAGACTATGAGTTTTCTCGCATAGTGAAAGCACAAGACTTTGTTGTAAATGAAACCTTGACTGACGACGTCAAAAATGAAATTGCTGATGCTGAGTGGGTATTGAGATTTACAGAAACACCATTTTCGGTAACTGGTGGCTCGTTTGGTACGGCGCCTATGACTATGTGGACAGAGATTGCCAACGTAACAATTTTACGATTGAAATTTGAAACGGACGGAAAGGTTTATAATATGGGAACAGTAATGAACAAGATAACAAACCCAATAGGCTTTGAACTTCCAGAAATTCCTTGGTGGGTTTGGGCAATCGTTGCCATTGTTGTTTTGGCAATAGTTGCAAGCCTTGTAAAGCCAGTTGCAACCGTCATTGTGTGGGTATTCAAGATTGTCTTTTGGATATTAACTGCCCCCTTTAAGTTGATTGGTCTACTATTTGGGAGGGATAAAAAATGAAGAAAGTATTAGTAGTTTGTTTGGCCCTCCTAATGGTGTTTACGTTGTCAGTTCCACGCATTCAGGCTGATGCGGCTCTTGTTGGAGCGATTGTTAGCATACAACTCAATACTGGTATTGAAAGTATTGGAGTATGTTTAGGTACTACATACAATGCTGCCAATGCGCGTATCTACACTGCAAGTGGTACTTATCCAGGTTTGGAGGGAATGACTTTGAGCTGGAAAGCAACCGCCAAACCTGGGTATATTTTGGATACCGAGAGCGGAACATTAACTCCTAGTAGCCTTGGAATAAATATAATTGCACCAACTGCAAGCAAGCAATCATTTACACTGACCGTTGTCATTTTGAATGGGATGGACAACATCAAGATTACTTACGGATCCAATTCAAAGACATTCACGTCAACTGGTGCTGTTGACGTTGAATACGGTACAAGCGTAAGTTGGACAGCAACTCCCAAGGTAGGCTACAAGATATCTTCTGGATCAAGTTCTGGTAGTTTTACCATGACATCTGCAAATACGATAGCACCAGCAGTCACAGTTAAGTCTTTTACTGTGACCGCATCTTGGACGCCAGCAGCAGAGGATCCTGACTTAACGTGGACGCTCACATGGGCATCTGGCAAAGCATTGACTGGCGCCGTGACGGACTACGTAACAATGACGGTATCTGCGGACAAAAAGAGTGTGACGTTGACATTCAAGAAAGCGTTTACTAACGGCCAGATGATACTGACCTGCTACGCAACCAACAACCCAAGTGTCAAGGCAACGTGCACTGTGACGTGTTCGTAAAATTGCAAATAAAAACCGTCCTGTAAAACAGAACGGTTTGCAGAGCCTCACAGCCCATTACTCTATGGTAAATCAATTTCAGCACTTTTGCTACTCTGCTCGGTTGCACGACATTGTCCGCAACTTTGGACTTTTATGACCACCAGCGCAAGAGTATTATATCAATAATATTGGAGTATGTCAATGACTAAAAACGTAAAAAGAAATAGAAAAGATAAAAATCTTGCAGGCTTGTATGTGATTTCTAATGAAGTAGCCTACAGTAACGGCAAATTACGTGAAGGTGTTTATGGTGTTGTTGGTAGGGACACTCCATACATTTGTAAACCTGCAAACAGCGCAAAGGGGAAACCTCGCACCTTCGTACGTGACAGTACCGATTTAGCCAAAGTTTGCAAAAATCGTATACTTGCCTTTTGGGATGATAAGAACAACAAAGGTAAATCCGTTTGTTATCTTGCCGAAAAATCACTATACGAAGAAATGGTCGGCCACAAAGTGGGTTCGGGCTCTAAAAAGTCCAGTTCAAAGAAAGGAGCACGCAAGTGATAACCATCGTTTTTGGCAAGCCGGGCGCCGGCAAAACGGCCTACATGACGGCTGATGCAGTCAAGTATATGAACGGCAGTGAGCAGTGTTTGGAGCTTTTGAAAGCAAGCCAGGCACAAGTGCTGAAATCTGGAGACTTCTCTACACCACCATTTAGCCCGGTGTACTCTAATTACCGTATCACTGCGCAACACAGCTACGGCAAGCTTAGAGTGAGCTTTTACGTAGACGGTTTTCGACTTGGTTTTGATAACGAAAACTTGGCCGTGTTCCACCTTCCTCCATGCAGTAGAATTTATCTTGCTGAGGCGCAACGTTATTACAACAGCAGACAAAGCCGAGATTTCCCTGAGTGGGTTTCGAGATTTTTTGAAGAGCATCGACATTTTGGCCTTGACATCATGATGGACGTGCAACGTCCTGGGCTAATTGACGTCAACATTCGAGAGCTTTGCGAGAGATTTGTTGAAATGTTAAAGCTCGAACACGAGCTGGACAAGTCCGGGAACATTGTAGCAACCACTTTTATCTATCGTGAATTTGACGACTGGAAAGCTGTGGAAAAATACCTTGCAGGCGATTTGAAAGTTGGCACTCTTTGCAAAGAACGTTTTGAGGGCAATGTGTTTGACCACTTCGAAAGCCGGAGCTACTTCAACGTCTTTCTTCCACCGGGCAATGGCGATTTCAATTACATCGTGCATCCTATTGGTGATGCAGACGTAGAACGTGAGTATGCTTGGCAATTTTATCCACAAACTGCACCGGAGGGTTTTTACCCCAGTAAAGGAAAGAAACAATGACATTGAAGGAATTAAATGATAAATACTTCGCACTCTACGGCGACCTATACCAAGCAAGAGGGCTATTGACTGAAAGACAATACAAATTGTCTGCAGAGGCTCTTTTAATGTCCTACAAGGAGGAGCTTGACGTTTTATTTGCAGAACGCGCCCTTGCTGTTGGTCGTGAACGTTTTGAGCTTAAGTTCAAAGTGCGCAACTGGCTCCCACGTAGAGTGTTCTTGTTTTGGAATAATAAGATTGCCAAGAAGTTGCTAAGAACCTACATGGTAGATTTCAAAGCTGAGCTCAAACGATTGGAAGAAAAGGCCATGCCTCCAACAACCCCAGCATCGAGCTCTGACACACCACAAACATTACCAGTACCACAATCGAGAGACGTGGAAACACTTTAGGTGTTTCCTCGTACCTGCTCTCAGTCCGGCAAGCACAAGGCAGTCAAGCGTTTTGTTTATGTTCACGGCGCTTTGCGCCGGGAAGGATAAAGTCCGGCATCGCCGGCACAACGCTTGACGGCATTGGGCAGGTCGGGCACGTGGTACATCCAACCACCAGCAGTTGCGAAAAACGGAAGGGCTTGCCCTCCGTTTTCGCAACGTTGATACCGTTCGAACCTTTACGTTCACCCAGCTCCAACACGATGAGTCACTTGGGCCTGGGCATAACAAAAAACTAAAAAATTGTGTGACCCCTTGATAATGGTCACACTTAATCGAAAAAGGGGAAGAAAAATGCGTCCTTGTCATTTCTATGCAAAAAATAAAGGAAAAGAAGGTTTCAAATGCGAGTATGAGCAGATGGAATATCCAATGTATGTTAGAAGTGACAAGGCTTTTTTATTGGACAATACCTACTGCAACAAATATTGTCCAAAGCTTGCAGACTGTGTGCGCTTGGCTGATGAGACGTTTCGACAAATGCGCAAAGTTAACGTAGTGATAAATCGTTTTGCAGATGGTAAGATAAGTGTAATTCGTAGAGATGAGTTTTGTGTTCCGGAACGCATTATCAATGATAAGGTAGACCGGAGTAGGTTGTTTTTGAAAGTAAATGGCAATTTGTTGATACCACGCAAGAAGAAGGCCACACCAGCGTACTTGTCGCGCAACAAGTACCGAGCTGGTAGACGTGCAAAGGACGTGTTCTTTGGTTACGTATTAAGCAATACGTGGACATACTTCTTTACGTTTACATTTAGCCCAAGGTTGGTAGCACATCGACAAGATAGCACTTTCACAAATTTGCTTTGGCAAAGGTTTCAAGACAAATTTAAGCACTTTGACAAGAATTTGATGGTTGCTAACGTACCGGAGGACCACAAGGACGGAGCGCAACACTTTCATGCGTTCATAACAACAACAGAGCCATTGCCAATTGTAGATTTTGGAGACATTTCAAAACTCCCACAGCGCACTTGCAAAGGTGGCCCGGACAAGGGGAAAACCGGTTTTTGTACCTTCACACCGGAGGGAGAGTTCACCATTAAGCCAGATGTTCCATATAAATGGTATTTGGTGCCTTACTACAACTACGGAGAATTGCAACGAGACAGTTTGGGTTCAATACTGTTTTGTCTAAATAAATATCCTTATGGCATTAATAGTTGTGCGATACTTCCTGGCGACAACACAAACCAGATAACTGTTAGTAATTACTTGGCAAAGTATCTAACAAAGCAAAGTAATCTGGGCTACAACAAAAAACGTTTCATGCATACACGAAACTTGCAAAACAAAACAAAAACAACGTTGTTTTTGACGGATGATGAGTTCAAGGTATTTTGTGAGCAAAATGGTTTGAATTTGACGGAAGAAACAGAACGCTTTAGCGTTTTTAGAAATTATGGCACACCCCTTGGTTAGGGGAGGTATAGGGGGCGCTTGACAGAGCCTGGCCGTTGTGCTATACTCTAACCGAAAGGTGGTTAGTTACGAGATATTTTTATAATGTCGAGTATGATTTGAATTGTCATAAGAACTATTTGGATGATGGATATGACGTTCATGTAACTAACCTCCTTTTTTGTTGCAAAAAAAGCGCAACAGCAGGGAGCTGTCACAGCGTAGGGGGTAGTATTGAAAACAAAGCGCAAAAGC
>JAFTNE010000210.1 GCA_017452035.1 Clostridia bacterium | reverse complement strand
TGTCTTGCGAAAAAGGGATATTGGCTTAGCGCAAGCGATTTGACGAGCAAAATACAAGGAAGAACTACATTGTGCGAAGGAGCATACTTGAAAAGTCTGTGACTGAGCAGAATGTAGGAGATTACGCAGTATTTTGCCGTCGAAAAGACAATAGACCTTTTGAGCAAGACATAAAAAAAAGAGAAAGGTGATGGAGTCCTTTCCCTTTTTTTAAATGGAGTTCACTAAGGTATGAAATCAAACCTTGATTGCCTCTGCGACAATCCTTTAGCCGCAAATAGTATACCACTGTGAGGGGGCAAAGTCAATACCCAATTTTTTATTTTGGGCGAAATTTTTCGTTTATTTTTCACTATTGACGGCTATACAAAACTATATATCAAGCAAAGAAAAACGCCAAAGGAAAACCTTGGCGCGATTTGTGTTTTTATTTTGATTGTTGATGAACTACCATGTGGAAAAGCACAAAACACTACCACTTTTAGACACCACGCAATTGAACGTTTGGCACATACTGTTGCAAAATTGTTTGGTAACGTTTGAGGGTGGGTTCGTCACAGCCTGTCGTTGTAGGGTCGATAAGGTCGCCACTATCTACAAACTGTTGCAAGTACACCACCTTTGCGCCAGCAAGCCACTGGCCCATTTCGGCAATGGAACTTTCGTCATGCAAATTGCCCGTTACGGTTGTGCGAAATTCGTAGTCCACAACACCACTTTTCAAAAAGTCAACACTTTGGCAAATGGCATCCATGTCTACGTCCACACCTGCCGTTTGGTTGTAAAGTTGTTTGCAATTTTTGATATCCATTGCAACGTAATCTACCAGACCAAGCTCAACAAGTTGTTTGAGTTTGGCAGGGTTTGCGCCGTTGGTATCCAGCTTGACAAGGTAGCCCAGTTTTTTGACCTCCGTCAAAAACTCGGCCACGTCACTTTGCAAAAGAGGCTCGCCACCGGTAAGGCACATGCCCTCCAAGACGTTTTTGCGCTTGGCAAGAAATGCCAAAATTTGATTTTCCGAAAGCAAGTCTACGCTGTTGCAAACAAGGGAATTGTTGTGGCAAAATGGGCAACGAAAATTACATCCAACGGTAAACACCGTGCATGCCATTTTGTTGGGGTAATCCAACAGTGTTAGTTTTTGTAAGCCACCAAATTTCATTTTGCTTTCCTTTGTTTACTTGCATGCACTGGGCATGCCACAAATTTTGATTAAATTTCGCTGTGCAATTTTGCAAGCTCCGTTGCAATTTTACTTGCCAAACGTGCATTGTTGAACACAAGTTGGATGTTGGATGCCAAGCATTGACCAGAGGTAAGCTTTTGAATTTTGTCCAACAAAAATGGAGTGATGTTTTTGCCAGTGATGCCCAACTCGTCTGCCTCGATAAGTGCCTTTTGGATGTTTTCGTTGATATAATCGGGGTCCATTGCGTACTCGTCAGGTATAGGGTTAGCAATGAGCATACCACCTTGAAGTCCCATTTGTTCCTTTGCAAAAAATGCATCAGCAATTTGCTTGGGAGTATCCAAGCGATAATCCACCTTGAAACCACTTTTTTGAGTGTAAAATGCTGGCATATCTTCCGTTTGGTAGCCAACAACTGGCACGCCACGCGTTTCCAAGCACTCGAGTGTGAGACCGATATCCAAAATGGACTTTGCGCCAGCACACACTACCATTACGCTTGTTTGTTGCAGTTCGTCAAGGTCGGCAGAGATATCCATTGTGTTTTGCGCGTTGCGATGCACACCACCAATGCCACCAGTTGCAAATACCTTGATACCCGCAAGACTTGCAATGTACATTGTGGTAGCAACGGTTGTTGCGCCATCAAGCTTGCCAGCAACAATAAATGGAAGGTCGTGTCTGGATACCTTTGCCACAGCTGTACCACGCTTGCCAAGATGCTCAATTTCCTCAGCAGAGCATCCCACCGTCAACACACCACCAATGATAGCAATTGTTGCAGGCACTGCGCCGTTATCTCGAACAATTTGCTCTACCTTTTGGGCTGTTTGCACGTTTTGTGGGTAAGGCATGCCGTGGGAAATTATTGTAGACTCCAACGCTACAACGGGTTTGTCGTTGGCAATGGCATCCAAAACTTCGTTAGATACTTTGAGAAACTTTTCCATTGTTTTTCTCCTTGTTTTTGAGAATTTTTTGCAAGATTACAAACATGGTTATCATCAGTACCAAAAAGATGGTCAAAAAGTATGGGTAAAAGGCCATGTATTTTGTGGAAAGTGCGCCAAACAATGGTGGCATAAGCGCACTGCCTGCATAGGCAAATGCCATTTGTACACCAATGATTGCTTGGGAGTTTTGTTCGCCAAAGTTACTTGGCGTTGAGTGAATAATTGCAGGATACACTGGCGCGCATCCAACGCCCGTCAACACCAAACCAACGTAGCACAAAACTGGGTTTGCAATGGGCAAAATGATGCACGCAATGCCAACGGCTATCACGCTTGCGCCAATAACAATAAGTTTGTTATCTCCCAGTTTGTTAGATACAAATCCACAGGCAAATCGGCCAGCAGTGATACCAATAAAAAACAAACTGCCAAAGGTTGCTGCCGTTGTTTTATCTACATGTCGAACCTCTACCAAGTAGCTCGATGCCCAAAGCATTGCCGTTTGCTCCAATGCGCAGTAGCACAAAAACATCACAAGCAGTGGCAAGATGCCCTTTACCTTCAATGCGTCAATGGTTTTTACGTCCGAGCGTTTTTGTTCGGATGTGGTCTTTTTCCACAGTGGCAACGACACAAACAACAATACAGAAATTACCATTTGAACAATGGATATAACTCGGTAGCCACCACTCCAACCGTAGCTGGTTTTGAGGCACTCTCCCATTACAAAGGGGCTAATTAACGCGCCCACACCCCAAAAGGCGTGTAGCCAGTTCATATGTTTTGAGGAAAAATGCAACGCCACGTAGTTGTTGAGTGCAGCATCAACACCCCCTGCGCCCAGTCCAAATGGTACTGCCCACACAATTAGATGCCAAAACTTGGTTGCAAAGGAAAACCCCAACAGTGCTACTGCCGTCATCACAACGGAAATGGCCGTTACCCAACCTGCGCCCAGCTTTTTGGTTAAAAAGTTGGACATCACACTGGAAACTATCGTACCACAGGTAATTGTTATGGTTACAATGCCAGCATAAGACACTGGTACGCCAAGTTGCGCGTGCATTGTTGGCCAAGCGCTACCCAGCAAGCTATCGGGCAAGCCAAGGCTAATAAACGCCAAATATATCAGCGCAATAAGTAAAGTTATCATACAGAATGTTAATCTCGCAGTAAAAATTGTTACTACAATTATTACATTATTGCCAAATAATGTCAATAGAAACAACGCCGTTACGCAAAATTTGGCGCCCTAACAATGCTCAACAACAACCTTGCACCAAACAAAAAACACCAAAATTTTGCACCAAACAACTTTTGTTGCTACTAAAATTGCCATTGACGGATGGCGCGTTTTACTGTATAATGTATTTAGTGAAGTTTGCGTTTGCGCGCGAAACTGCGCTATCAAACAAAAAAGATACGTAGGTCGGTGTAAAATAACTCATCCGTCCTAACAAAACATTTTTTACAAAATCCACCAAACTACAAAACAGCAAGTCTATCATATAGAAAGGGAAACACTATGTACAATCAAGCACTACAACTCATCAAAAAGTACGACACTATCATCATCCACCGTCACACCAACCCCGATGGCGATGCTATTGGTAGTCAAGTGGGACTAAAACACATCATCACAACCACTTTCCCCAACAAAAAGGTATACATTGTGGGTGACACCACCAAACGCTATGCTTTTGTGGAGGACTGGACACCAGACAATATTGCTGACGAAACGTACAACGGCGCACTTGCCATTGTTTTGGATAGTGGCGCACCACACCTTGTATCTGACGACCGTTACAAGCTTGCCGAGGCAACGTTGAGGTTTGACCACCACCTGTTTGTGGAAAAGTTTTGTGACGTAGAAATTGTGGATACGTCCTTTGAAAGTTGCTGTGGACTTATTGCTCACTTTGCAAAACACTGCAACCTTTCAATGGATAGCGTCGGCGCAAAGGCATTGTACACAGGTATGGTAACAGACAGTGGACGTTTCCGTTACGACAGTGTAAACAGTCAAACGTTCGAGTGCGCATCGTACCTTATGACCTATTCATTCGATACAAACGACATCTACGGCAATTTGTACGCAGACGACTTTGCAAATATCAAACTACGCGCAATGTTTACGCTAAAAATCAACTTTACTGCCAAAAACGTGGCGTACATCTACACCACCAAGGAGGAACTGCTGGCAACGGGCGCAGACGAGTTTTCCATTTCCCGTGGAATGGTTGGCACAATGAGCGACATCAAAGGCGTACACATTTGGGTAAACTTTACCGAAACGGATCGTGGAGTGCTTTGCGAAATTCGCTCAAACAAGTACAACATCAACCCCATTGCTGTAAAATACGGTGGTGGTGGCCACCAAAAAGCAAGTGGCGCATGCGTAGAAAACCACGCCGTTGCAATGCAAATGCTTGCAGATTTGGACGCAATGATGCAATAATTTGCCACTAAACAAGATCACAATTTAAGGAAAATATACAATGACACAACATCAAACTCTCCAAGCAATTTTGGACAAAATCAAAAGCTACAACCGTA
>JAFTNE010000209.1 GCA_017452035.1 Clostridia bacterium | reverse complement strand
TGCTTAAAAAGGTTTGTCGTCCTGTGGAAAAATTTGACGAAAGACTACATCAATTACTTGACGATATGTGGCAAACGTTGCATCATGCCGAAGGTTTGGGCCTTGCTGCTCCACAAGTGGGCATCTTAAAGCGTGTTTGCATTGTCGAGTGGGAAGACCAAAAGTTCGAACTGGTAAATCCAAAGTTAGTAAGTAGCAAAGGCCGTTGTGTAGATAACGAAGGCTGTTTGTCGGTGGAGGGTTTCCGTGGATTGGTTGCTCGTCCCAAAGAAATTGATATTGAGTATTTTGATAGATATGGTAACAAGCAAACTTTACATGCCGAAGACTACTTTGCACGTGTTTTCTTGCACGAGATGGACCACTTGGATGGAATATTGTTTGCTGACAAAATGATAAAGAAAATTGTTGACCGAGGCTAAAATGAAAATTGTATTTTTGGGTACGCCCGATTTTGGTGTGCCAGCATTGGAAAAAATAGTGCAAAAACACGACGTTGTTGCAATAGTATGTCAGCCAGACAAGGCAGGTATGCGGGGCAAGACGGAGTTTTGTCCTGTCAAAAAATTTGCTTTGGCACACAATATTCCACTGTATCAATTTGAAAAAATATCCCATGACGGCGTAGAAACGCTCAAAAGCCTTGCGCCAGATATAATGGTCACAGCAGCATATGGTCAAATTTTGTCCCAAGAGGTTATTGATATTGCTCCACACGGCATCATCAACATCCATGGCTCGCTTTTGCCCGATTTGCGTGGTGCTGCGCCCATTCAATATGCTGTACTTTTGGGATACAAAACAACAGGTGTTACCATTTTGCAAACTGTTCGCAAGGTGGATGCAGGGGACATGATTGTCAAAAAGTCCTTAGACATTTTGCCATACGAAACAAATGGCGAACTGTTTGAGCGTATTTCTCAACTTGGCGCAGAGGCTATCATTGAGGCGCTTGACCTTATTGAAAGTGGTAAGGCAACTTTTACTCCACAAGAGGAAAGTTTGGTAACTTTCTCTGGCAAAATTACTGCCGAAATGGAGCAAATTGATTGGTCCAAGCCAAGCAATGACATCATTAACCTTGTTCGCGCATTGAACCCAAGCCCAGTAGCTTGGACAACCTGGGGTGGTAAACGCCTTAAAATTCATGCATTGCGCCCTTGTGAAGGTAATTTTGAAGGCGTTCCTGGTCAGGTGGTACTTTGCACCAAAAAAGCCGTTGCCGCTATGTGTGGCGATGGCAAAGCAGTGTATATCACTCGCTTGCAGGCCGAAAACTCCAAAGCAATGGATATCAACGCCTTTCTTTGTGGAAGAAAGTTTACAGTAGGCGAAATCTTGGGTGAGTGATGAACAACGCATTTCTAAAAAGTTTTGTTACTCTTCAACAGGTATACAACGAAAAAGCTTTTTCTTCCATTGCGCTAAACAAAACACTCAATTTTTGTAAAGCACAAGACAAGGCTCTTATCACAAAGCTTGTATACGGTGTGTTAGATAACGACATCAAACTGAACTACGTAGTTTCTAAGTACGTCAAAAAGATGCCCAAGGGGGACACGTTGTTGTTCCTCAAAATGGGTACTTACTGTTTGATGGAGCTATCTATACCCAGTTATGCCGTTGTAAACGACATTGCAGAGCTATCCAAAATTAGCGAAGATAGACGCATTGTAGGCTTTGTAAACGCCACGTTGAAAAGCATTGCAAACACAATACATACCTTTGACGACTATCCAACTGACGAGGTGGAAAACTGTTCTATAAGGTATTCTTACCCACTTTGGGCTTTGAAAAAGCTTGTCAAAGACTATGGCAAGGATGTAGCTTTACAAATTGCATCCACAGTGTTGGAAAATCGCACAACAGCTCGTTTTGTGGGTGATTTTGACGAACAAAAGGTGCAACAAACATATAATGTCCAAGCGCATCCAACGCCATTTGAAGATGCTTTCTATCTAACGGGCAAATTGCCCACGTTGGACGGAAACTTTACTGTTCAAAGTTTGTCCAGTATGGCAATAGCGCACATTTGCGCAAATGGTGCAAATGGCAATTTTTTGGACTGTTGCTCAGCACCTGGTGGTAAAGCTGTTTATGTAAAACAACTCAGACCAGACGTTGATGTTACTGCATGTGACGTACACGAGCATCGTGTACAGCTTATCAATGCCTATGCAAGCCGTATGGGCGTGAACGTTACAACTCACACCAAGGATATGACTCAGTTTTGTGCTGAGTTTGAAAGTGCCTTTGATACAGTGTTGTGTGATGTGCCTTGCAGTGGCTTTGGCGTTTTGAACAACCGTCCAGATATCAAATTGTTCCGTGAAAGTTTGGATATTTCCAACCTTATGAAACTTCAACAGGACATTTTGCAAAACTGCTCGAAATATGTAAAAGTTGGTGGTAGACTTGTTTACTCAACTTGTACAGTGTTCGACAACGAAAATGGACAAAATATACGTAAATTTTTGAGAAATAACCCCAATTTTACACTTGGAACAATTGTTTTACCACAATATCCAAGCGCAAATGGTAACTCTACATATCAATTTTTGCCACATAAAGATAACACCCAAGGCTTTTTTGTGGCAGTATTAGAACGCAAGGAATAACAAATGATACTTTTGCAAGACTACAACCTTCAAGAATTGACCGACTATCTAACGGCTAACTACAATGTTAAGCCCTTTGTTGCCAAGCAAATTTTCGGTTGGCTCACCAAGTCGGTAGATTTTGACGGTATGACAAATGTATCAAAATCATTACGCGAGCAACTAAAACAAAACTGCGTTGCAGTATCGGCAAAAATAGTGCAAACTTTAACATCCAAAATTGATGGCACGCAAAAGTTTTTGTTTGAGCTGTATGATGGCAACGTTATCGAAGGGGTACTGATGAAGTACAAATATGGCAACACATTGTGCGTATCTAGCCAAGTTGGATGCCGTATGGGATGTAAGTTTTGCGCAAGTACTCTTGGGGGGTTGGTGCGAAATTTGTCGGCTGGTGAAATTTTGGGTCAAGTGCTTTCGGTAAACGCTCTTGGTGACGGCCAAAACAGATATGTTACAAACATTGTGCTTATGGGTAGTGGCGAGCCACTAGATAACTTTGATAACGTCATCAAATTTTTGCACCTTGTAACAAGTGAGCAAGGCATCAACATTTCTTCACGTAACATTTCCCTTTCCACTTGTGGCGTAGTGCCAAAGATGAAAGAGCTTGCCGAAATGGACTTTTCGTTGAATCTTACACTTAGTTTGCATAACGCATTTGACGACCAACGCAAACAAATTATGCCCATCACAAATGCCTACTCGGTAGAGGAGGCAGTAAATGCTTGCAAGTACTATTTTGAAAAGACAGGTCGACGTGTCATTGTGGAGTACACCTTGATAGATGGTCAAAACGACAGCTACTCACACGCGCTAAAACTGGCATCATTGCTACGTGGTATTTCCGTCCACGTAAACGTTATCGCCTTGAACCCCGTAAAAGAAACGGGTCTCAAAGGCACAAGCGAGTCAACACTCAAAAAGTTTTTGCAACATCTCGAGAAACTTGGCATTTCTGCAACACGCCGTAGAACAATGGGGCAAGATATCGAAGGCGCTTGTGGTCAACTACGTAGACGTTACCTGGAGGAAAAACAATGAAAAACATCCTTACAGGAACGGTAATAAAGGCCGTAGGTGGCGTTTTTACCGTTATGAGTGGCGACAAAAAGTACACTTGCTTTTCCCCAAAAAAATTCCGTTATCAAGATAGTGACGTGCTTGTTGGCGACAAAGTGCAGTTTGAAGATTTGCACAAAGGCAAAGGTGTTGTTACAGAAATTTTACCCCGAAAAAACAAACTTCACAGGCCAGAAATTGCCAACGTTGACGTTTGCTTTTTGACTTTGGCAAGTGAGCCAAGCCCAGACTTGTACCTCGCTGACAAGGTGCTTATCAACTGCTTTCAGGAGCAAATTGAGCCAATAATTTTGGTAAACAAGTGCGATTTGCCCAATAATGCATTGCAACTGGTGCAAGATAACTACGGCAAAATTGCCACCATTTTGGCTATATCTGCAATGGACGATTCGGTACTAAAACTCAAAGAGTACATCAGTGGCAAAGTGGTGTGCTTTGCAGGTCAATCGGCAGTGGGCAAAACATCCATTTTGAATGCGCTTTTGCCCGACTTAAAGGGGCAAGTTGGTGGTCTTTCTGCCAAAACTGGTCGTGGTACCCACACAACACGCCACTCCAGTTTGCACAAGGTTTTTGACGGCTTTGTTGTAGATACTTGTGGATTTTCGTTGTGCGATCTCAATGGTATTCGCTCGGATGAACTGAGGTTGTATCTTGACGACTTTGTAACCATCTCTCACGACTGCAAGTTTACCTCTTGCACCCATACCGTTGAGCCCGATTGCGCTGTCAAAAAGGCAGTGGAGCAAGGTGTTCTTTGCAAAGGTCGATACGACCGTTATGTAGAGGAATACAACGAGCTTAAAGATGCCGAAAAACATCAGTATTAAAGCTTTGTACGTGTTTGCAAATACTCTCTTGAAGCATATTGTTTTAATATATGTTTAATTGTCTATTGGATATCCGTTACATTTGATAGTTTGTTTTAGCTTAGATAAATGCAATGAGATATCATCTCTATTACATAAAAAGGTGTCTATTGTGACGCCAAAAGGAAATTATGAAAAAAGTTTTTATTAGCCCATCAATACTTACTGCCGACTTTGCTCGACTCGAGCAAGAGTGCAAATCACTGCACAAAAGTGGTGCCGACTGGATTCACTGTGACGTTATGGACGGAATGTTTGTGCCAAACATGACGTTTGGTATGCCCATTGTTTATAGCATACGCAAGTGCGTTGTTTTGCCTCTTGACGTGCATTTGATGATAGTAGAGCCAAAACGCTACGTTGAACAATTTGCCAAAGCTGGTGCTGACATTATCACGTTCCACATTGAGGCAACAGACGACGTTGTTGGCACAATTGATCTAATCAAAAAGTGTGGTAAAAAGGTTGGCCTATCCATCAAGCCAAATACCCCCGTTGAACAGTTGCTACCATACAAAGGCATGTTCGATTTGCTTTTGGTAATGTCTGTTGAGCCTGGTTTTGGTGGTCAAGCCTTCATTGAGGAAAGTTTGCAAAAGATAGAAAAAGCTCGCGAGCTTTTCCCTGACGTACTTATCGAAGTGGATGGTGGAGTAAACTTTTCCACCTGTCAAAAGGTTATCCAAGCTGGTGCAGATGTGCTTGTTGCAGGCTCGGCAGTGTTCAATGCAGATAATCGCAAGCAAGCCATCGAACAACTTCGCAAGTGCTAAAAATTTCCAAACAACTACAAAAATCAATTAAAGCGAGAATACTATTACACACATAATATGCAAAATTTACCCATTTTGAGCAATTTTGCTCTAAAACTGGCCTTTTTGTGTTGCACCTTGTGGGTATAGTT
>JAFTNE010000208.1 GCA_017452035.1 Clostridia bacterium | reverse complement strand
ACCTGGCGTGGATTGCTGGCCGGGTATTTCTCCGATGAATACGACTATGTATATAAGGAAAGAAACCCCGGCGGGGAGTGCACCCCTATTTTTTGGAAAAAAGATAAATTTGAAAGGCAACGCAAACGGACGATACTGAAACGTTGGTAAACATCATTGAAGAGTACAACCGTCGCATGGCTGAAAACAACGCTTTGGACTTTGACGACCTGTTGTACTACGTACACAAGATTTTTTCAACAAACCCACAAATTTTGCAAAAGTATCGCGATAGATACCAATTTGTGCTTATTGACGAGTTTCAAGACGTCAACAAGGTGCAGTATCAAATATTCAAGATGCTTGCCCAAGAACATGGTAACATCTTTGTGGTAGGCGACGACGACCAATCCATTTACAGTTGGCGTGGTGCAGACCCACTCAATTTCAAAAAGTTCGAGCAAGATTTTGCCGGTTGTAAAATTTTCAAATTGGAGCAAAACTATCGCTCAACAAAGGCAATTTTGACTGTTGCAAACAACATTATTGCAAACAACCCCAATCGTTACGAAAAGGTTCTTTTTACCGAAAACTCTCAAGGGGTAAAACCACAAATTTACTCTGCAAGTGACGAACGTGTAGAGGCCTACTACGTTTGCGAACAAATCAAAAACTTGCGTTACCTTGGCAACCATCGTTTTAGGGACTTTGCCATTTTGATGCGTATCAATGCCCTTTCGCGCGCCTTTGAACAGGAACTGTTGCGCAGTCGCATACCATACAAAGTTTTTGGTGGATTTAAGTTTTTTGAACGCAAAGAAATCAAAGATATTCTTGCCTATATGAGGCTTATTAACAACCCAGCCGACTCCGAGGCATTTTATCGTGCCATCAACGTTCCAGTAAAACGTGGCATTGGTGATACAACTCTTTCTAAACTTGCAGGGCTTTCAGCCGACTACGGAATTAGCATTATCGATGTAATTTCTGACGAACGCAACTTGGAGATATTTACAAAGACTATTCGCACCAAACTGTTAGATTTTTACAAACTTATCACTGAAATGATGGAGCTTGCTAAAAATACTACTGTCGAAAAGTTTGTTCACATTTTGTTGGACGTGTTGGAAGTAAGACGAGTATACGCAAGTATGGACGAGGAAGACAGAGCTTTGAACATCGACCAGTTCGAGCAATCGGTAATTGACTTTCAAAACTCCGACCCAGGCGCAACACTTTCCGATTATCTTCAATCGGTAAGCCTTTCTGCTGATATTGACGAGGCAAACAATGGCGACTACGTTACCATTGCAACCATACACGCTGTCAAAGGTTTGGAGTACAAAACGGTATTTTTGGTAGGGTTGGAGGATGGCATATTCCCAACGTCTCGTGCAACCTATTCGCCACTTGGCATGCAAGAAGAACGCCGTCTTATGTATGTAGCTGTTACTCGTGCCGAAGAACGTTTGTACCTTACTCGTGCAAGCTCGCGCTTTATGTATGGTCAACGCAAAATGACTTTGGCAAGTAGGTACTACACCGAAGTTAACCAAATGTTAACGCCGGTAAGACCACCTTCTACCGAAAGGCAACTGGCTGACGACAGTTACCTTGACAAACTCAATTTGCAACCAACTCAAAAACCTGCAAACACTGGTAAAACCAGTAGTCAAATCAAGCAGTTTAAAGTAGGCCAAATGGTGGAACACGCAACCTTTGGAAAGGGTATGATTTTGCGCCTCGCTGGGGACGTTGCTGACGTTATTTTTGAAACAGTGGGCAAAAAGTCACTAAACATTAGGTTTGCTCCACTAAAAATTTTACAATAGTAGGACAGTATAAAGTCAATTTTATTAAACCTAACTTGCTAAATTGGTGGTGTGATACCTATTGTCACTCAAAAAACACTTTAGCAAGGTTTGTTCGCTACTGCTCAATCATATAGTGCCTCTCACTTTGAGAGGTTGCAGTTGAAGGACTGACGGCAAGGGCGAACTAATTTATTAATTTCTTTAAAACATTTCAAATAAAGGTGTTACCAAGCTATGACAATGCAACAAATGGTAAAACAACTAAATACTTGGGCACACGAGTACTACGTTTTGGATAATCCATCTGTACCCGATACCACCTACGATGCCCTATACGACCAACTTGTGTTGTTGGAAAAGCAAACGGGTGTGGTATTGCCAGATAGTCCAACAAGACGTGTTGGTGGCGAACCACTCAAAAACTTTGTACAACACACACATCGTCAACGCCTTTACAGCTTGGACAAGGTTCAAAGCTTTGGCGAACTAGCCGAGTGGGTTAGCAAAGTGCAAAAGGAAGTTGGCCAAGTGGAGTTTTCCGTAGAACTCAAGTACGATGGACTTACCATCAATGCCACTTACGAAAATGGCGTTTTGGTGGGAGCATCCACCCGTGGCAATGGTGTGGTGGGCGAAGACGTTACCGAACAGGTAAAAACAATACGCACAGTACCACTTACAATTCCCTTTGATGGTGTGTGCGAACTGCAAGGCGAAGGCATCATGAAACTTTCGCAACTTGATAAGCACAACCAAAAACATCCCAATGACCCTTTGAAAAATGCCCGTAACGCTGCAGCTGGAGCAATACGTAACTTGAATCCAAAAGTTACAGCCGAACGAAATTTGGATGTAGTGTTTTATTCTGCTGGCTATACCGAAGGTTTGACGTGTCAAAGTCAAACACAGCTTGTTGATTTTTTGAAAGACTGTGGCATGCTTACCAACTATGTTTTTGAAACGGCTCGCAGTTTTGAGGAAATTCGCGCAATTATCGAAAAAATTGGCGAGATGCGCAACTCTTTGGACTTTTTGATTGATGGAGTTGTCATCAAAGTAAACAACTTTGCCCTTCGCGAAGAACTTGGATATACAGACAAATTCCCCAAATGGGCAGTTGCCTACAAGTTTGATGCCGAGCAAGTTACAACAACGTTGTTGGATGTCGATTGGCAGGTGGGCAGAACTGGCAAGCTTACACCAATTGGCCTACTCGAGCCAGTTGAGCTGTGTGGCGCAACCATCAAGCGTGCAACATTGAACAACTTTGGCGACATTACTCGCAAAAAGTTGTACAAAAATGCCCTTGTATTTGTTCGCCGTAGCAATGACGTTATCCCCGAAGTGCTTGGCGCAGCAGAGGAAAATGGCGATACAATTACAAAACCTACAACTTGCCCAGCATGTGGTAGTGTTTTGACGGAAGTAGGTGCACACTTGTTTTGCACAAATGCAAGCAATTGCCGTCCTCAAATTGTGGCGCGCATAACCCATTACTGTTCAAAAAATGCATGCGATATTGACGGTATCAGCGAAAAAACTGTTGGTGCTTTGGTAGATAACCTTGGTATTACATCAGTTGCCGATTTGTATTCGCTTACCGACAATGACCTTGCCACACTCGAAGGTTTCAAGCAAAGGAAAATTACCAACACGCTAAACGCCATCAAAAACAGCAAAAATGTAAAGCTTGCACAGTTTATCTTTGCGCTTGGTTTGGATAACGTTGGTAGTGTAACAGCCAAGGATTTGGCAGTAAGGTATGGCAGTGTTGAGGCATTGTCCAAAGCAACTGTTGACGAGCTTACTCAAATTGATGGCATTGGCGACGTTGTTGCCGAAGGTATTGTTCAGTATTTTGCCGAAAGTGAAAACATGCAAATCATCACACGTCTAAAGGATATTGGAATCAACCCAACCTACGAAGTAGAAGAAAGAATAGGTGTTTTCACTGGAAAAAAGGTAGTGCTTACTGGTAGTCTGGCAAACTACACACGCAGTCAAGCACAAAAGTTAATCGAACAAAATGGTGGCGAAATTGCGTCATCAGTGTCCAAATCTGTCAACCTTGTGATTGCTGGAACGGACGCTGGTAGCAAGCTCACAAAAGCGCAAGCATTGGGTATTGAAATTATCGACGAACAAACCTTTCAACAACTACTGCAACCATAAGTGAAAACTACGCATAAAATATCATTTTTGTTGAAATTAGCAACAAAAAGTGTTATAATACTTAGTTGTAAAAAAGGCGAAAATTTGCAGAAATTGTAAGTTTTTTCAAAACATCATTTTCCCAATAAGTTTGGTAGCAAATAGTTTACCAACAAACAAAACTCAAAGTAACGGAGCAAAGTATGAAAAGTATGACAGGTTACGGCAAGGCTGTTGTGTCGATGGATGGCAGAGAACTTACCGTAGAACTCAAAAGTGTAAATCACCGTTTCTTGGATATCTCCACCAAGATTCCTCGCGCATTTATTGCGCACGAAGATATCATACGTGGTGGAATTTCCAAGGGCGTTTCCCGTGGACACATAGACGTGTTTATCAACTACAAGTTTGATGGTGACACGAGCAAGGTAGTAACCATAGACATGGCTCTTGCGCAAGGCTACGTGGATAGCGTTGCAAAACTTGTTGAAGCTTACCCACAACTGCGCAACGATTTTTCCATCAATTCCCTTATCAAAAGCCCCGAGGTAATGTCTCTAGAACAGGCTGATGACGACCAAGATATCATTCGCAAAATGCTTGCCGAGGCCGTTGCCCAAGCTGTTGCCAACCTCAACGCTATGCGTGAAGTGGAAGGTAACAAATTGCGTGCTGACCTTTTGAACAAGATTGCAACAGTAGAAAGCTTGTTAGAAAAGGTAAAAGAGTATGCTCCACAAGTTGCAGTGCAATATCGCGAAAAGTTGTCAAACCGTGTACAAGAAGCGTTGCAAAGTGTTGACCTTGACCAAAACAAGCTTGCTAACGAGGTGTGTTTCTTTGTGGACAAATCTTGCATAGACGAGGAGATAACCCGTCTTACCAGTCACATTGCTCACGCTCGTGAAATTTTGGCATTGGAAGAGCCTGTTGGACGCAAACTTGACTTTTTGGTACAAGAGTTCAACCGTGAAACCAACACAATTT
>JAFTNE010000207.1 GCA_017452035.1 Clostridia bacterium | reverse complement strand
TGGTTTTGGAAAAGTGCTAGCCACCTTGATTAGTGCCAAATCTGTCAAAATTACGCCGTCAGCATTTGCATTGTACACCACTTTAAGAGTCTCAACAGCTTGTTGAAACTCTGTATTTTTAAGTGATATATTAATTGCAACATACACCTTGACGCCAAACAAGTGGCAGTAATTTACCCACTCGGCAATGTTAGCCTCAGTAAAATTGGGAGCTTTCATGCGAGCATTGAACCTGTCTAGTCCAAGGTACACAGCATCGGCACCATTGTTTACGGCCATTTTTAGCTGTTCAATACTGCCAGCTGGTGCTAAGATTTCGTAATTTTTCATTTTGCACACAATTGTTAGAAAAGTATTGATAACTGTTCTGTCTTACTAACGCAAAACGATACCGTACTTTTCTTGAATAGAACGCAAAGCTTTTCCACTTTGTTTTTCAATTTCTTTGTCTTGCAAAGTCTTAGTTGCATCGGTAAATACAACAGAAATTGCAATAGATTTTTTGTTTTGGCCAAGTTGTTCGCCACGATAAACGTCAAACAAAGTTGCACTTTCTACAAGTGGCAAACACAAGAACTCATCTAAGATGTTTTGAACGGCAACATCTTCGTCACATACAAATGCGAAGTCGCGTGTTACCGATGGGAACTTACTAATAGCATTAAACTTGATAGCACCACGTTTGTGAGCAAGTAGCTTGTCTACACAAAGCTCAGCGTAGTAGCAATCAACTTGAATATCAAAATTATTTGCAACTTGTGGATGAAGTTTACCAAATACACCACAATTTTCGCCATCAATCAAAATGTTAGCGCAAATACCAGGATGCAGGCAGTCACTTTCGGCACGAACAAGAGATACTCCACTGTTTGTAAAAGCATACACAACTTGCAACACGTCGTCACGGAAACTTTCAAAGGAAACTTCCGTTGCACAAATGGAAACACGTTGTTTTTCTGTTGGCAATTTTGTAAGTGGGAGTTCCTCTGCGAGGTAAGCTTTGCCAACCTCAAACAATCTCAAATTATTATTTTTACGAGAAAGGTTCAAACCAACGCATTGCAACATATTAGGAGCGAGAGAGCGTGCCATGAGTGATAATTCTTCGCCAATTGGGTTCATAACACGGATGTACTTACTTTCGTCAATAGGCTTGATGGATGCCTTTTCAAACAAAGCAGAACCACCAAATGGATAGAAAATACATTCGTTGTACTTCAAACCTGTCAAAATGCTACGAATCTTGTCACAATAGGTATGTTTTTCCGTCTTTCCACCAGATGTGATGCGAGATTTTTCCATCAAAGTACCAGTAATATTGTCGTAACCATAAACACGAATAAGCTCTTCAATAATGTCACAGTCACGAGAAATATCGTCACGATATGGTGGAACGATACAGGTAACAACACCATTTTCTACTGCTGTTTTGATGTTGAGTGATTCCAAAATGGAAACAATACGATTTTTAGCAATGGTAATACCCAAAAGCTTTTTGATGCGAGATTGCTCAAATACAATCGTTTTGTTTTCGGGCATTTTGCCAAGGCAGTATGCGCCCTTTGCAATTTTGCCAGCGCCAAGTTGCTCAACAAGGTGCAAAGCACGATTAAGGCCAAGGAGGTTTGTAGCAGACTCGATACCCTTTTCAAAGCGAGCAGACGAGTCACTTCTAAGGCCAAGTCTACGGCTTGTACGACGAATATTGCCTCTTGCAAAGGTTGCAGACTCAAACAATACAGTTGTTGTAGTATCTTTGATGCCAGAGTTTGCACCACCCATAATGCCTGCTAGACCAACAGCGCGAGTTTTATCAGCAATTACAAGGTCTTCAGTAGTCAAGGTGTATTCCTTTCCGTCAAGTGGAATAATTTTTTCATCTGGCAGTGCTCGACGTACGATAATAGTATTGTCGGAAATGTCATTTTGGTCAAATGCGTGCATTGGTTGGCCAATTTCGTACAAAACGTAGTTTGTAATGTCCACCAAGTTATTGATACCATGCAAGCCCACCTTGGCAAGTCGGCTTGTCATCCAAATTGGAGATTTTTCAATTTTAACGTCAACAACACCTTGCATAAAGTAGCTTGGGCAAACGTCAAAATCGTGCACCTCTGCTTTTACAAGGTCACGCGTGTATGCGTCACACTCTGAATAGGAAACGTCGGGTTCTTTGCAAGTTTTACCAAGTGCCACAGCAACTTCACGCGCAAGGCCCAAAACGCTGTTGCAATCTTGACGGTTGCTTGTTACACAAACATCCAAAACGTAGTCGTCAATGCCTACAACTTTGCGAATATCACTGCCAACAACTGCGTCATCTTGCAAAATTAGTACACCGTCAACGTCAGCCCCTGGGTAGTAGTCAGCTGTGATGCCAAGTTCTTCTGGACCACAGAACATACCGAAGGACTCTTCGCCACGCATTTTACCTTTTTTGATGCTAATGCCATTTGCGGTTGTTGCACCATGCAAAGCCACTGGTACTTTGTTTCCAACTTGTACCCTGTGGTCGTTGGTAACAATTGGAATAATTTCGCCACCAATGTCTACCTTGCAACACAAAAGTCTCTCGGCATTGGGGTGTTGCATAACGTCAACAATTTGACAAACAACAATATTATTAACCTTTTCGCCAAGGTACACTACTTCTTCAATTTCAAGACCGATATCTACCATCTTTTTGCAAAGTGTTTGGATATCTTCGGTCACATCTACATATTCTCTTATCCAAGAAAGAGGTAATTTCATTTTAACATTTCCTCCTATTTACCAAATTGTTTCAAGAAACGCAAATCGTTTTCGTAGAAAAGACGGATGTCAGGGATGCCATACTTGATCATTGCAATACGTTCAACACCCAAACCAAATGCGTAGCCTGTGTATTTTTTGCTATCGATACCACAGTTTTCCAAAACTACTGGGTTTACCATACCTGCACCAAGAACTTCGATCCAGCCTGTACCTTTGCAAAGTGAGCAACCCTTGCCTCCACAGTTAGAGCAAGTGAGGTCAACCTCTACACTTGGCTCGGTAAATGGGAAGTAGGATGGACGGAACCTAACTTGAGTATCTGGTCCAAATAGGTGGCTCGCAAGATACTCTAATGTGCCTTTCAAGTCACAAAGAGTGATATTTTCGTCAACTACCAAACCTTCGATTTGGTGGAATACTGGAGAGTGAGATGCATCACTGTCAGAACGGAAAACCTTGCCAGGGCAAATCATCTTGATAGGTGGTTGCTTTGTCTCCATCAAACGCGCTTGCATTGGAGATGTTTGTGTGCGTAGCAAAATGCTATCTGTGATGTAAAATGTATCTTGCATATCACGTGCTGGGTGGTCTGCAGGGATGTTTAACGCTTGGAAGTTGTACCAATCGCTTTCAATTTCGGGACCAGCCAAAACTTCAAAGCCCATTGCAACAAGCAAATCGGATATGGTGTTTTCCACCAATGTAACAGGATGCAATGCACCCCAAGGTTGCATGTTTACAAGGCTGATATCAACCTTCTCATCACGCAAACGGCGTTGCAACTCTTCCTCTTTGAGTTGAGCTGTCTTTTCGGCAAAGGCACCCTCCAAAGTGTTGCGCAACTCGTTTACCTTTGCGCCGAAGGTTGGGCGTTCTTGTGGTGGCAAATCTTTGATACTTTTCAAAAGATTTGTCAATTCGCCAGTTTTGCCAAGAAAACGAACTTTAAGTTCTTGGAGAGATTGTAAGCTGTTGCACTCGTTGAGTGCAGTCAAACAAACCTCTTTCATTTCCATAATTTTACTCATAGTATTCTCCTTAAATGCCATACGGCAAAAATTATCTAGTTAGATTGATTTTGCATTGACAGCTTGTCTCGAAGTTGTAACAAAAGGGAAAACAACAACGAACCAACACCATTGCCCAGCGCGACTACTGCAATGAACGCCACTGCGCGCCAAGAAAACTGTTTAGTTGCAAAAAACAAAGCGATATCTGCAATGCTATGCTCTGCACCACACAAAATAAAAGCAGGCACTGCAAATATTGTATATAAAGGATTATTCTTGTTTGCGACACATACGT
>JAFTNE010000206.1 GCA_017452035.1 Clostridia bacterium | reverse complement strand
TTTGTTTACAAAGCACATGGTAAAACAATCGAGCAACTTGTAGATATGCCTAACCACAACGTTGCAGTTAAGCTTGTTTTGGACAAGTTGACTGATGCTGAAGTAGGCGTTATTGCATCCATGGAAGAAATTGATGGTGTAGGTCACCGTGTAGTTGCATCTGGAGAGGCTTTCAAAGTTCCTACCCTTGTTACTCCCGAGGCAATGGTACTTATGGAGGAAATCAAGGACTTGGCACCTTTGCACAACCCAGCAGCAATTGTTGGTGTAAATGCTTGCCTTGCACAAATGCCTAACACACCAATGGTGCTTGTATTTGATACAGGTTTCCACTTTACAATGCCCGATTACGCCTACATGTACGCAGTTGACTACGCTCACTACGAAAAGTACAAAATTCGTCGTTACGGTGCACATGGTACAAGCCACAAGTTTGTAGCTCAAGAGGCTGCTAAATACCTTGGCAAAGACATTGCTGATCTCAAAATCATCACTTGTCACCTTGGTAACGGTTCTTCCATTTCTGCTGTAGATGGTGGAAAGTGCATTGATACATCCATGGGCTTTACACCTCTTGCAGGTGTTGCAATGGGCACACGTAGTGGTGATATCGACTACGCTGCTGCAGAGTACATTGGACGCAAAGAGGGTATGGATATCTCTCAAACTTTGACTTACCTCAACAAGAAGTGTGGTATGCTTGGTATTTCTGGTGTAAGCAGTGACTTTAGAGATTTGGCAAAGGCTGCTGACGAAGGAAACTACCGTGCAAACCTTGCTTTGGACGTATTTGCATACGGAACAAAAAAATATATTGGCGCATATGCTGCAGCTTTGAATGGTGTTGACGTTGTTGTATTTACAGCAGGCGTTGGCGAAAACGATGCTGACGTTCGTCAAAGAACTTTGAAGAATTTGGACTTCCTTGGAATCAAACTTGACCTTGATAAAAACGCAAACTGCCCACGTGGTACTATTGCAGAAATTCAAGCGGACGATTCCAGAGTAAAAATCCTTGTAATTCCAACCAATGAAGAATTTGTAATAGCTCGCGAAACAATGTCTGTTGCAAAGTTGTATTAAATCGTTGACAAATTGTTAATAAATTAGTATAATAATGGCTGTGCTTAGTAAAATTGTAATTGATTTGACGGAAAACTTAGCAAAAGTAGGCGAACCACTCATTTTTCAAGGCGAATTTGCCTTACCTGATGAGCTTTTGCCATATCCACAAGCAACTTTAACCAAAGTAGAAGTGGATTTTGACGTTACGTTCGAGAATCCAAACGTCTTTGTAGAAGGGGAGATTACCTGCTATATACAAGGTGTTTGCGATAGGTGTTTATCCAAAGTTTCCAAACAAATCTATTTACCTTTTGAACAAACATTTTTCAAAGATAGTGCAACGGATGAGGATGCATACATCTACACAGGTAGTAAGTTGGATGTAACCCAAGCCGTTTGTGACGAAATTGTGTTGTCCCTTCCATTGAGCTTTTTGTGCAAGGAAGATTGCAAAGGCTTGTGTCACAAGTGTGGTACAGACTTGAACAAACAAACGTGCAGTTGCGACACCACACCTGACAACGCTTTTTCTGTACTAAAAAATTTAAAATTCTAACGGAGGTGCATCACAATGGCAGTACCCAAGAGAAAAACATCTAAACAAAGAAAACACACAAGAGCAGCTAACTGGACAGCAACTGCTCAAACTTTGGTAGAATGTCCTCAATGCCACGAACTCAAGGTTGCTCACAAGGTTTGTGATTCTTGTGGCTACTACGATGGCAAACAAGTTGTTGAAGTAACAGCAGACAACAAGTAATTGAGCCTATCAAAATACCATTTGGTAAATAATTAACCACCGATTTTTGTCGGTGGTTTTTTATACCGTGAAACAAATGTTATAAATATGTTAGTTATCGTGAAACAATTTGCTTTTATTGCACTAATCTATTGCAAAAAATAGCTTTTAGGTATATAATATATAAGCAAAAATAGCAAGCTTTGCTGTTTGAAGTGCAAACTTGCTTGCAAAGGATGATAGTGCAGTTTGCTATCATTTTTGTGAGTTAGATCAAAAGGCAAGCGTATGCCTTTTGTTGTAACTAAAGGATGTAAATATGATTGATATTCAAGCTATCGAAAGTGTCATAAACTATACCTTCAAAAACAAAAGTTAACTACTGAAAGCTTTTAACCACCCTACGTATGCGCATACCACTGGTATGCTGGATAAAGATCTAATGG
>JAFTNE010000016.1 GCA_017452035.1 Clostridia bacterium | reverse complement strand
GGTCAATGTAGGTAATTACGTCCTTTGCATTAGCCGAGCGTTCAATTTTGTTTTGTCCAATGGTTAACTTTTTAGAAATTGCTCCACTACCACAAGCCAAAATATCGGTAATTTCTTCCATAATGCCGATGTTGTATAAACAAGGCTTGCCCTTTTTGCAAAAACCAACGTTTTCCAAATTTTCCATCATGTACTTTTGACGGTACATGTAATATGGAGCGTAGTCAGCTTGGTACAGTGCTTGGTGCGCGTACTCTACCATTTTGGCAACGTCTTGTTCAGTTGCCGAGTAGTTCTTTTCCTTCAAAGTGCTACCACGTTTCAACGCAAGCGTATGTACTGTGATGTTATCTGCACCAAGTGCAATTGCACAATCTACCGAATGGCAAAACATGTCGTAAGTTTCGGTAGGAAGTCCTGCAATAAGGTCCATGTTGACATCAAAACCAAAGCTTTTTGCCATAAAAAATTTGTCGTAGATATCTTGAACGGTGTGCTTACGACCAATTTCATCCAAAACGCTTTGGTTGAAAGTTTGAGGGTTAATTGACACGCGATGTACACCATGCTTTACAAATACAGCAAGCTTTTGTGGGTCGATTGTGTCTGGACGGCCTGCCTCAACAGTGAACTCGACAGGTTTAATTGTAACACAAGAAAGTACTTTATCCAGTTGCTCAGCAGACAAACTTGTTGGGGTACCACCACCAAAGTAGACGTTGTTTATTGTTATGTTTTGCTCTTTTGCAAAATTAATTGTTTGTGTTATTTCGTCACACAACTTTTCCACATATGGCTCAACGTACTTTTGCAGTTTGGCAATTTCGCCACTGGTAAATGAGCAGTAACTGCACCTGGACACGCAAAATGGTACACCAATGTACAAATCGGCACAATTTTGCTTGATATTGCGAAGTTCTCCTTGGGTATTGAGAATATCTGCAACAAGTTGCGTTTTTTGCTCGGACACACCCAAAAGATTTACAAAAGTATCACGCCAATCTAAACCTTCCGTTTGTAGTTGGACGGCAAGCTTTGTAGGACGGATACCTGTAAGACTTCCCCAAGGAATCTCTTTGCGAGTGACCTTTTTAAGCAGGTTGTAAACAGCAAGCTTTGCATAACGTTTGCGAAGGCGCATTGCTTGCAACTCGTCAACGCCAGAAACATCCACTTGTTGAACCTCAACCTTGGCAAAAAAGGTTGCAATTGTTGTGTAAACGTTGCCATGACAACCCTCTTGCACCACAATTTGACCTTGGTGTTTTTGCTCGCACAAAACAACGTCAGCAAAAAACAACTTTGCTACGTCGTGAATTTCCGTTGGCAAGCAAAAGTTGGTGTACAATGTCAGTTTAGATATGGGTTGTGGTTGAGTTCCGATTGAAGTGTCGTGCATGGTCCGTGTCCTGCGTAGATTTTATAGTTAGTTTGTAGTTTTTTGAGTTTTTGCAATGAAGTTGCAAGTGCCGTTGCATCCCCCTGAGGGAAATCGGTGCGAACCACTGACTGATAAAACAGCGTATCGCCAGAAAACATTATGTCTCCCAGCAGGTACACTACCGAGCCTGGAGTATGCCCTGGTGTGTGTAGTACGTCAAAGGTAAAATTGTCAATTACCAATTTACCTTCGGCAACATTGTGTGTGGGAAAGCAATTATCGCAAGTGATGCGAAACCAGTTATTTTTGGCATCGTGGCACATTTCTAAGTCAGCGTGATGTACGTAAACTGGCACATTATCAAGCTTGCAT
>JAFTNE010000205.1 GCA_017452035.1 Clostridia bacterium | reverse complement strand
GCCCGTATCGACAACCAAAAACTTAATTGTATTACGAGCATTACCTTCGCCATCGATATCGATAGATACTTCGCCTTTAACTGAAGATGATATAACTGATGCCATTGTTGCAGATCTTGTAATTTCAAGACTTACTGCGCCACGGTCGTAATGCCATGCAGCAAATACACTACCAATTGTGAGTACAAGAGCAAGTACGATTACCAAACTGATTTTTCTAATTTGTTTCATAATTTCATTCTCCTGTTCAAAATTTATGTTTTGTGAACATGTTTTAATTTTACCCCATTTGGTGGGGGTTGTCAATAACATATTAACACTTTAAGTTCAAAAATATAATATTTTTGCCCCAAATTTAGCATGGTTGCCACTTGACTAAACAACAGTAAGCAATTTGCTATAAATTTATTGTTAACCAACCAATATTTGCACTTTAACTATCACAAAATGCCACTTTGTTATACATCACTTTTTGCTTGCAATTGATGTACAAAGGTGGTAAAATTATAACATCTTACACAAGGAGGAAACTACTTATGTCTTTTTCTACATATCTTGACGGAAAACGTGGGGAAATAAAGGAACTAATCAAAGAGCTTTCCAAAAAGTTTGCCTACGTAAGCGTGTTGGCAACGGACGTAAAGGCATCACTTGTTAGCGCAAACAGACGCACCTCGTCTATGAGCGAAGGCTCGGCAAGCGAGTGTGGATTTGTTGTAAAACTCAACAACGGTCGTGGTTTTTACGAATACTCCACTGACGACATTTCCGGTGACAAAGCTGTGATTGCGCAAAAAATTGCTGACAGTGTGGCAATTTCCGACAACCTTTGCGACAGCCAAATTGTTGCAAACGAAATTGCTGACGAGCCACTTGTACAATCATTTTCACGTCCATGCGACTTTGATAACTACACACCAAGTGAGCTTCTTGGCTTTTGTGAAAACATCAAAGACCAACTTTTGCAAAAAGACGAAAACATTGTAAATGCAATTTGTGGTCTTAACTACTTTACTGTATCCAAGTTGTTTATCTCCAAAAACAAAGAGCTCGACCAATTTTACAGCTGGGTAAATGCCACAGCAATGGTTGTGTATCGCAACGGCGAAAAGATGGTTATGGCACGCGAAGGCAGTTACAGTAACCTTATGAGCGAGGCACTTGAAAAACTACCAACACTACTGGACAAACTTGTGTACAAGGCAAACAAGCTTTCCACAGCAAAGCCTATTGTGCCAGGGGTTTACGACTGCATTACCGACCCATCCATCACGGGACTTATTGCTCACGAGGCATTTGGCCACGGTGTGGAGATGGACCAATTTGTAAAGGACAGAGCACTTGCCAAGCAATACGTTGGCAAATACGTTGCCAGCCCCATTTGTAACATGCGTGATGGCGCAGCATCGGCGTTTTCTACTGCAAGTTACTTTTTTGATGATGACGGTGTACTTGCGCAAGATACACAAATCATCAAAAACGGCATTTTGGTTAGTGGTATCAGCGACCTTACCAGTGCAAGCGAACTTGGTACAAATCCAACAGGCAACGGTCGTCGTCAAAGCTACAAGCGCAAGGCTTACTCGCGCATGACAAACACCTTTTTTGAGGCTTGTAACGACACGCTTGAGGACATGATTGCATCCATCAAGCATGGTTACATGCTGTTTGAAACAAACAACGGCATGGAAGACCCCAAAAACTGGCAAATTCAATGCACGGCCGAGTACGGCATTGAAATTGTTGACGGCAAACTGACGGACAACTACGTAGCACCCGTTGTAATGAGTGGTTACGTTCCTGACCTACTAAAATCCATTTCCATGATTAGCAACGAGTTTAAAGTTATTGGCTCGGGCAGTTGTGGAAAGGGCTACAAAGAGTGGGTTAGAGTAGCTGACGGAGGGCCTGCACTTAAAGTGAAGGTAAAATTGGCATAATGAAAAACATCATCAAAATTTTGAAAGAGTTTAACGAAATTACCAACTACAAAATTACCGAGGTGCAAACAACGTCATACGAAACCTTTTTTGTACACAAACAGCTAGAAACTGTTCGCGCAACACAAACTACCGACAAATCTGTTACCATCTACGTTGAACATGACGGCAAACTTGGCGACAGTGTGTTTAGTGTGTATGCATCCACAACGGAAGAAGAGTTGCGCCAAAAGGTTGCGTTGGCTGTGCAAAAAGCACAACTTGTAAACAACCAAAACTACACCTTGCCATCTGCTGAAAAGTTGGACTCCAACATCTACTCCAACATGAGCGAGTACGAACCAAAAGAGCTGGCACACCTCATTGCGCAAGCTTGCTTTGATGCCAACACCGAGCAAAAGGGTAGTTTGAACGCGTTGGAGATTTTTATCAACAAGGTGCGAGTACACATTGTAAACGGCAACGGACTGGACAAGTGCGAGCAAAAATACAACTGCATGGTGGAGGCAATACCCACTTGGACGGATGGCGAATCGG
>JAFTNE010000204.1 GCA_017452035.1 Clostridia bacterium | reverse complement strand
CCCTTCACCAAAGGTGGTGGCAAGCATATTGCCAAAGGTTTCGGTGTGGTGGGCAAGGTCTGGGTGAATGGGTACGCCATAGGGTTTGTATGCAACGTAAAGGTAATTGTCGGCGTACAATACGTTTGCTGGGGTTTTTGCAAAGGTGGGTGTTTGTAGTCGCTCGTTGGTGGCAAATTCCATTTTGTCCCCCAGTTGCATGATGTATCTTACGGTAACACTTTTGCCATTTGCCAAGATGTGCCCGTCATATTTGAAACGCTTTATCTCAGTGGTGGAAAGCCCTTCTTTTTCAAAATATTGTTTTATGCTTTTGTGGGTAAGCTCTGTCCCAACAACAAAGGAAATTTTCATGCTATAATTTTACCACAACGTGATGTTTTTTGCAAACAATGAAAAGCCATGTGTGAGGACGCAGTTTCAAAGCAAACGGTTGGTATGAATAGGAAAATTTTGACTGCAATTTACTTGTATCTTAACAAACCTTTTTCTTGACAAATTGCGCGTATGGTAGTACAATAAAAAGGTGCTAAAAAGCACCTACAAAAATCTCGGTTGGAGAACATTACAATGGAATTTTACAAACTTAACATCAAAGGTTACAATGCAGAACTTCCCATTTTGCCCCTTCCAAGTGGCATCAAAATTGCCTTTTTCAACTTGCACGGCAATACAAAGATGACCGAGCACTGTGGCAAAGAACTTGCCAAACTTGTTGCCGACTGTGATGTACTTGTGACGGCAGAAAGCAAAGGCTTGCAACTTACCCACGTTATTGCACGCGAGCTTGGCCACGATTACTACGCAGTAGCGCGCAAAAGCCAAAAGTTGTACATGCAAGATGGTTTGGACGTAACAATCAGTTCCAGCATCACCACAGGCAAAGAGCAACACTTGTACCTTTCCAAATTTGATGCCGACCTTCTAAAAGGTAAAAAAGTAGGCATCATTGATGACGTTGTTTCCACAGGCAACAGCCTTGTTGGTCTCGAAGAAATTGTAAAACTTGCAGGTGGTATCATCCACAAAAAGGCATTTGTCCTTGCCGAAGGAGATGCAGCAAACCGTCAAGATATCATCTACTTGGATGTTATCCCCCTTTTGTAATACACAAAAATACGCGTTTAATGGTGGGTAAACTTGCAGTTTAACACCTACTATCAAGGTAAAAACAATTTAGCCAACGAATTTTCGTTGGCTTTTTTACTTGTATTGTTGCAAAACAGCACCCGTTGTGGTAAACTTGTTTTACGAGGTATACAAATGACTTGTTATCAACTTTTGTGCGAACGCGCCAATAAAAATGGCGATATAGTGTTTTTTAATCGCAAAACAAAAATTGCAGATTTCTTGCGAGATATCGACCTTTTTGCCAATGGCCTTGTTGCTATTGGTCTACAAAAGGGCGACGTTGTAACAATATATCTACCCACTTGCCCACAAAGTTTGGTAGCCTTTTATGCCTGCTCAAAATTGGGTATGGTTGCCAACATTGTGCATCCAGTAACCCCACTTGACCAGTTAGAGCAAAACCTAAAAACTACCAACTCCAAGGCACTGCTGTTTTATGATGCGCTTGTAAAGGATGAACGCAAACTTGGCAACTTTGGCCAACTGCTCATCCGTTGCTCCATTGCCGACTACGTGGGACTTCGCAAGCCCATTTTTGCGCTGTACTCAGCACTTACAACAAGGCGAATTTTTGGTGTCATTACCTACCAACAAATGCTAATTTCCGGCACAACGCCAACACAAAGCGATGGCAGTGCAGTGGTATGCTACATGCACAGTGGTGGCACAACAGGCAATGCCAAAATTGTAACGCTAACCAACGATGCCCTAAACGGCACAGCTGACAGTATCGAAAAGATGTACCATCCAGCAAAAACCATTGGTTGCTACTCCCTTGTAACACTGCCAGTGTTCCATGCTTATGGCCTTTGTGCAGGGGTGCATACTCCATTGCTACTTGGATATTCTGCAATTCTTGTTCCACGCTTTGACTGTAAAATTGTCAACACGTACATCAAAAAACACAACGTTACCCTTTGGGCAGTGGTGCCAGCCATGCTCAAAAAGATGCAACGACAAAAACTTTTGGACAAACCTCACCTCAAAAAATTGGACGTCATTTGGTGTGGTGGCGACTTTTTGGAAGAAAGCTTAGTGGATGAAGTGGACAATATTCTCGCCAAAAATGGTAGCACAGGCAAAGTTATGCGAGGCTACGGCCTTACGGAAACCTGTGGGGTATGCGTTGTAAACAACTACGATTTTTATCAAAAGGGCAGTTGTGGCAGACCTATGCCCGGTTGCTCGGTAAAAATTGTTGACGAAAGTGGCGCAGAACTCCCAGCCAGCACCAAGGGGGAAATTGTTTTGTATTCCCCTGGCGCAACTGCTGGCTACTTGGACGGCACAACCTGTGTTTTGGCTGACGGTGGTGTAAAAACTGGTGACGTTGGCTACTTGGACGAAGAGGGCTACCTGTACCTTGTGGATCGCAAAAAACGCTCCGTCAAGATTTCTGCCGTAAACGTATTCCCTGCCGAGGTGGAAGGTTGCATTGCCGAGTTGGATTTTGTTGCCGACTGTTGCGTTGTACCTTACAAGGTAAATGGCAAAATCTTTTTGAAGGCATTTGTAACTTTGCAAGAAGATGCCACGTTGCCCAAAAATGTCGAAAAAGTAGTAATTGAACACTGCAAGGCAAAACTTATGCGCTATTCCGTTCCATCAAGCGTTGCCGTTCTCGATAAACTTCCCCTAACAAAAATGGCCAAGGTAGATTACCTTGCATTGCAAAAGTTGGCAGAGGAGCAATAAAGTTGCATCACGCTACAACCTTGCCTACAATCAGCCGAAAGTGTGGTTAAACTCAAGTTTTATACACGTTTACAAGGCAAAAAGGGTGTAGTTTTGACCTACTTACAAAACAAAAATTTCTCAAAAACTAACCACGTATCAACAAAAAAAGGATAACACGCGATGTGTTATCCTTTATTTTTTGCTATTTTCACTACTCCACCACGTCCAAAGCAATGTAGTACAGGTTAGTAGAGTCAGCTTTGGTAATGGTGTAGTGCCAGCGTCTATCATTACAGTTGTCATTTTGGAGGCGCCAGCAATCTTTGTGGTAATTGTTTGATGGACGCCATTTGAAATGTATAAAAATCAATTAAAAGAAAAGGAAGTTTCTTTCGTAATAAAGCGTAGCGTTACCATCAATTTGTTAGTAGATGTCAGCAAAAAACTCGTCAAAAGTAATACCAAAGGTTTTTACTAAAGAAATTAAGTAACTCGCCTTAGGCTCGTTTACATTTCTTTCCCAATAGTCTATTGCTTTTTGACTAACGCCGATAGCTTTCGCCAACTGCATTTGCGACAGACCTTTTTCATTTCTCAATTCTTTAATTTTCTCTCCGATGCTCATAATTATATTTTAGAAGAAATCTTCTAAAAAATCTTGACTAAGAAGAAAACTTCTTGTATAATAATGAAAAAGTGCAATGCACTTAAAAGAAAAGGAGAGTATCTTATGAACATTAAAGATTTTGTGATGTCGAGTTATGTAGAGTTAGTCGACGAGGAAAAGAAAGACCAAGTCGATATTGCGTTTGACGAAATGATATCTAGTCAGTACGAAGAAGCTGCTGGTCGCTTTGATAAGTTGTATACCCAAGATCCTAATGACTACATGTCCTACTTCTTTAGAGCATACTGCAAGAGTCACTGTGGCAAAAGAGGGGATGTTTATGTTGCTTCACAAAAATTAACTTCTGCATTTAATATGGCATATCAAAAGGCAATTGCTTCAAGTAAGTACTTGGATACCGAAGTCTACTTGATGCTCTCTATGTATAAAGAGGCCATGGACAATTTGGCATACAATGCCGTAGAGGAAGTGCACATTAATAGTCAAGGTAAGACTTACAAAACCAATCCTACTAAACTTAAAATTTACAGCGAGTGCGAAGAGGTTTTGGTAACCTTGATGAGAGATAGTGTTAACGTACTCAAAAAACTACCTACAGTTAAAGCCTACATCACAAGTTATTTGCAAAAGCTTGTTGATACAAACCTTAATCACAATATCAACTTGGGTCGCAAGCAAGGCGAAGTACTTGTTTTGTATGCGCCTGAGTTTGCTTCGGAACTCGAAGAAAGAATCAAGAAGGCAGAGGCAAAAAAGAAGCGCACCCGAATTATTATCGCAGTGGCTATTGGTGCATTTATACTTATTGCAGTGCTTATTAATTTGGTCGGATAAAAAAGCATAAGGATACTATGAGTCCAAACAAAAGTGCAACTCATGGTGTCTTATCTTAGGAGTTTTGAGTTCAAAATAAAAGTTTCGTACACAATATTTTCTTTATAAACCATATGTTACTACATTACAAAAAGTAAAGGATAGCGAAAATGTTCGCTATCCTTTTAGCTT
>JAFTNE010000203.1 GCA_017452035.1 Clostridia bacterium | reverse complement strand
TGCCGGAAACACAAGTATTGATGGAAGAGAGTATCATTGCATTGTAAACATTGGCTCAAAACCAACTTACGATATAGCAGAGCAAACTGTGGAGGTACATATCGTTGATTTTGATGGCAATTTGTACGGCAACAAAATGTCCATCAGTCTTGTAAGATATCTGCGTCCAACTTGTAAGTTTTGTGATGAAGTCCAACTTGCACAACAGTTAAAAATTGATAGGGAGAATTGTCTAAATGATTAAATTTGGTCCCAGTGGAAACAGTCAACGCTTTTATTCCGAGGGTTACAAAAGCACAACGCAAGCCCCCAAGTGGTGCGCTGAACAGGGATTGACTGCATACGAGTATTCGTTTGGTCGTGGTATTAACATTAGTGACGACAAATGCAACGAAATCGCACTTGAAGCAAAAAAGTACGGAGTGCAAATTTCCGTTCACGCGCCATATTACATAAATTTTGCCAATCCAAGCGACGAAATGGCCGAGAAATCATACAATTATGTTTTGCGCAGTGCCGAGAAGGCAAGATGCTTTGGTGGTAAACGTATCATTTTCCACCCATCAACTGTTGGTAAAATGACGCGCGCTGACGCTGTCGCATTAACGCACAAGCGCCTGGAAATCTTGGCAGATCTGATTGTTGAAAACAATATGGACGACATGATTTTTTGCCCAGAAACAATGGGAAAAATCAACCAAATTGGCAACGTTGAAGAGGTAGTAAGTTTTTGCAAAATTGCGCCCTTTTACATCCCAACAATTGATTTTGGCCACATCAATGCGCGTACGCACGGTAGCTTGGCAACCTTTGATGACTATGAAAAACTTGTTTTGCATGTGATTGATGAGCTTGGTTTTGAACGAGCATCAAAAATGCACGTACACTTTTCCAAAATTGAGTATAGTACTGGTGGCGAAGTGCGACATTTGACCTTTGCTGACCAAATGTATGGTCCAGACTTTGAACCACTTGCACGCGTATTCAAAAAATATAACATGCAACCAGTTATCATTTGTGAGTCAGATGGAACACAAGCTGACGATGCAGTTGAAATGAAACGCATCTACGAAAGCGTTATTTTGTAAAGGACATACAATTCACTTCGAAAGGAGGAAATATAAATATGAAAAGTACAGACAAACTGTTCCAACTTTCAAACGTTGATGCAATTTTGTTGGTTAGTGACAAAAATCGCATGTATTTTACAGGTTTTGCCTCAACATTTGGTTACTTGGTGCTTATGCCACAAGGTCACAGTTACTTTATTACTGACCCAAGATACTACGAAATGGCACAATCCTTGGAAAGTGACCAACTCAAAGTTTTGCAAATTGCCAACGGTGTGAGCGCAATGGGTATGGTTACAGATATCTTGAAAGATCACAATGTAACAACTTTGGGCTTTGAAGATACCGAATTGACCGTTTTGGAATACAGTGGACTTCAAAAAGGTCTTAGTGAATTCCAACTTGAACCAGTTGGCAAAAACATAAACTTTGTACGTAGTATTAAGACGGAAGAGGAAGTTGCTTACATAAAAAAGGCACAATCTATCACAGATTTGGCGTTTACACAAATTTGCAAGGTTATCAAGCCCGGTATGACTGAGCGCGAAGTTGCTATCGAGCTTGAGTACATCATGTCTAAAAATGGCGCAGAAGGTCTTGCGTTTGATACTATCATTGCAAGTGGCGTAAATTCATCCAAGCCTCATGCTCATCCAACAGACAAGCCAATACAACTTGGTGATGCTGTTACAATGGACTTTGGTGCAAGATACCATGGTTA
>JAFTNE010000202.1 GCA_017452035.1 Clostridia bacterium | reverse complement strand
TTAGAAAGGTTGACAGCCGTGCTATTTGCAATGATTTCGGCAGGTTTAAAGGAAACCAAAAGCTCTTGCAAATCTTTGATGGCACTACCACCAACAAATTCGCTTGCAAAGTAGTCGCCAGTGGAGATGTCGCAAACAGCAATACCCACTTTGTCGTCATAGTAAACGGATGCAATGTAGTTACTGCGATTTCCATCAAGAATTTCGCTTTCCATAACTGTGCCTGATGTAATTACACGCACAACGTCGCGCTTTACAAGTTCGTTTGCCTTGCCAGTTGGTTGAGAAAGTTGCTCGCAAATGGCAACCTTTTTGCCAGCAGCAATAAGTTTGGCAACATATACGTCAACTGCGTGGTATGGCACACCACACATTGGCGCACGCTCTTCAAGACCACAGTTTCGTCCCGTCAATGTTAAGTCCAAAATGCGACTTGCCACCTCGGCATCTTCAAAAAACATTTCATAGAAATCGCCAAGACGGTACAATACAATACAGTCCTTGTACTGCTCTTTTGTTTGCAAATAATTTTGCATCATTGGGGAAAGAGTTTTTTTCATTTTTCCTCCGTAGTAATTACACCCCACAACGTTGCCGATGCGGATTTTTCTATTTTAACGTTTACAAACTGTCCTATCAGTGAGGCGTCTCCCTTGAAGTTTACCAGTCTGCCACTTTCAGTACGACCACAAACAACGCCTTCAAACTTGGGGTTGGTTCCTTCAACCAATACTTCGTACACATTGCCCGTCATTTGCTTGCTAATTTCGCGAGTGACTTTGTTTTGTGTAGCAATTAAGCGAGTGATACGATCTTTTTTGACATCCTCAGGGATTTGATCGGGCATGAGATCTGCTGGGGTACCCTTTCTTCGTGAGTACACAAAGCAAAATGCCGAACTGTACTGTGCCTTCTGTACAAGGTCAAGGGTATCCAAAAAGTCCTTTTCAGTTTCCCCTGGGAAACCTATCATGATGTCCGTTGTGATGCCAACGTCAGGAAGTTTGGACTTTATCATTTCGATGCACTCAAGATACTTTTCGCGTGTGTAATGACGATTCATTCGGCGCAAAATTTCCGTGCTGCCACTTTGTACAGGCAAGTGAATATTGTTGCAAATATTGGGGTATTGTGCAACAGCGTCAATAACATCTTCGGACAAATCCTTGGGGTGAGATGTCATAAAACGCAAACGGAACTTGCCAGGAATTTTTCCAAGGCGATGTAACAGATTTGCGAAGTTTTCACCACCACCAAGATCCTTACCGTAGGAATTGACGTTTTGACCAAGCAAAGTGATTTCCTTGTAGCCATTTTCTACAAGTTGTTCAACTTCTTTGACAATGTCATCCATTTGTCTACTGCGTTCGCGACCACGAACGTAAGGTACAATACAGTAGGTGCAAAAGTTGTTACAACCATAGTTGATGTTTACCCAAGCATTGGGATAGCTTGTGCGCAGTTGGTTGAAATCTTCCTCTTGGTAAATGCAAAAATTAGTATTGGTATACTTGCGCTTACGTTTTGCTTGCAAAATGGCATCTTTAAGCTCAGCAAGGTTGCTTGTTCCCAAAATGACATCTACGTAAGGAAAACTTTCGCGAATTTTTGCTGGTACACCATCTTGCTGTGACATACAACCACAAACAACAATAATCATGTCCTTTTTGACCTTCTTCAGCTTTTTGAGTTGACCAATGTGACCATAAATTTTCTTTTCTGATGTCTCGCGAATACAGCAAGTATTAAAAACAACAATATCGGCATCTTTGACATCAGTGAAAGAAACATAACCCAAGTCTTCCAAAATTCCGGCAATTTTCTCGGAATCGTGTACATTCATTTGACAGCCATATGTGTGAATAAAGTAATTCAAATCGTCCTCCAAAACTATTGAGAAGTTTTTGCACAGAATAACTTATTTCTACCACTAAACTTTAACTGAGCTATTAGGTGGTTAGCTGATACAACAGAATTAACGGTTGTAAAACAAAATACTGAACTATCACCACCAGCCACGCGCTAACATCGTTTGAAATTGCATTGTATGTAACGCCATACTTTTTACGATGCTATTCGATGTGGGTAGAATATCTGTGGCAGGTATACCAATGCGCTTTACGACAATTTTCGCAACCAAATCAATTTGATTGTAATTATCGAACGCTAAGCAAAGTGCATACTTCTACTTATAGTTATACAGATACATTTTACTATCTTTTCGCAAAATTTACAAGAAAAATAAATAGAAAAATTTAAATAACAGACAATAATATTGATATGAAAAAGAAATTTTGGAAAATTGCTCTACTCATTGTTTGTATTTTAGCACTTGTAAGCATTTTGGGTGCTGTTATTTTTGTGC
>JAFTNE010000201.1 GCA_017452035.1 Clostridia bacterium | reverse complement strand
TTCAGCAATAGGAGAGTTTTTGCCAATCAAAGCAATTTCGCCAAGAGACAAAACGCCTTCGTCAGCAGTAAGCAAACCTTTAAGCGCATCATATCCCACCTCTGCCGAGTAATCCACAACGCGACCATCTTTAAATGTGATGCTAAAGTTGTCGATGATGTTACCATTGTTTACAAGTGGCAACGCGCTTACAACTGTACCGTTGATATTTTTGTTGTGTGGTGCAGTAAAGATTTCTTCAGTGGGCATGTTTGCTGTGAAAGGAATACCATCTTGACCTTCTTCGCGAGCAGCAATCCACAAGTGGTCGATTGCAAGACCAACGTGGAGGTCTGTACCTTGGTTGTTGTACATGTGGATGGTTTCAAAGTTGTGGCTTGTAAGGAAAGCAGCGCGCTTTGTCAAAACGTCAATGTGTCTAAACCAAGCCTCCGTTGGGTCTTCTTGGTCAAGGCGCATGATGTGGCCAATTGCATCCCACATTTTGTCAACAGCCTCATCTACTGGCAACTCGGGGAAAACTTGCTTTGCCCAAGCTGGTGTTGGGATGGATACAAGTGTCCAACGCAAAAGGTTAGACATTGTTGCCTTACGGAAGTTGATCATAGCTTTGCCACTTGCAAGAGCCGATTCTTTAAGTTTGATTGGGTCGCATCCCTTGTAGATGTTGGGGTCGCCCGCCTTGATGGAAATGAGGCAAACGTCGTTGTCGATAAAGTATTGCGATTGGTCAATTGCCCATTGTGGCACTTCGCAAAGAGATTCGAGTGATTGGTTGAGCATGCCCATGCGAGATACAATCTCGTCACTCCATTGCATGATAACCTTTTTTGCGCCAAATTCGTACGCCTTTGCAACGATTAGATGTGCAAAATCTTGGCAGGAAACGTCACAACGTACAACTACGATTTGACCTTTTTGCATATTTGCGCCTACACGTACAGTAAGTTCGGCAAATTGTTCAAGTTGTTTTTGACTTAGCATAGTTTTACTCCTTTTGCATTTTCAACAGCTCTTTGCCAATTTGTTGCAACAAATCCCACAAAAAACAGTTGTCTTGCGTATTTTTATGGGAATATTATATAAAAATATATAAATAAAGTCAATTAAATGACCGTGCTAACCATCAATCAATTCGATAAACACAATTGATGGCTTAGCTATCGGTAAAAATAAAGTTTACACATTGTACTTAGCAATAGGTACAATCATGCTGGTGTAGGCTATTGGTGTTTATTTGCTAAAAAACAAACACACAACCATCAGCTAAATAAAGGTTACAAATGTTATTCGGTAATAGATAAATTGTCCCCCCCCCAAAAAAAAATGTAGGGGCGAGATGTGTTCTCCGTTAGCATATCAACAAATATTTGCCAAATACGCTTGCTACAGTAGCTAAAATGTAATCAAATTATTTTTCCAAGACGTATTGAATATTGCTTTTGTTTGTGGTAAAATGTATGCACAAAAGTAGCGTGTGGTGCAAAAATAAACTGCACGCGCATCTGCAAACTACAAAATAGCTACCTTTGCAAGGCAAATTGTTATTGTCAAAGGTTATTGGAGGACATACATTATGCAAAATCCCATTGTTACCATCACAATGAAAAATGGCAAACAAATCAAAATTGAACTTTATCCAAACGTTGCACCCAACACTGTAAACAACTTTGTTTCCCTTGTAAACAAGGGTTTCTACAATGGCCTCATTTTCCACAGAGTTATCCGTGGATTTATGATCCAAGGTGGTTGTCCTTTGGGACGTGGCACTGGTGGACCTGGTTATGGCATTCGTGGCGAGTTTGCTCAAAACGGATTTAAAAACGACCTTTGCCACCATCGTGGAGTAATATCCATGGCGCGCGCACAAAACCCCAACAGTGCAGGCAGTCAATTTTTCATCATGCACCAAGATGCTCCCCACCTTGATGGCGCATATGCAGCATTTGGCAAGGTAATCGAAGGTTTGAACGTTGTTGACGAAATCGCCGACGAGTACACCGATTTTAGCGATCGTCCATACGAACCACAAGTTATGGCAACGGTTACGGTAGAAACGTTTGGTGTCAACTATCCACAACCAACCAAGTGCTAACGCCTATAACAGCTCATATTAATGTAGCAAAAACAAAAGGGGGTACAGTTTGCGCCCCTTTTTTATTCCTCAAAAACAAATTATACAAATTTTACTACCACAAAATCAAGCGACAAGTTTTTGCAGTCAAGCAAGTAAGTTTGTCGCACAAGGAGTAACATGCTTAACATTACAATTAACAACCAAACAATTCAAGTGCCCAAAGGCACACGCCTAATAGACATCATCCACGACCAAGACAAGCAGGTGCTTGTGGCAAAGGTTAACAACCGTCTGCGCGAGCTTACCTACGCGCTTACCTTTGATGCCACAGTAGAGCCACTTTCCTATCTAAGCAGTGATGCTATCAAAGTGTACGAAACCAGCCTTAGATACCTCATTTCCATGGCTTTTCGCAATTTGTACCCCGAGTTGCAACTAAAAATTTCCTATGGTGTATCTCGCTCCATTTACCTATCGTTGCCCACTCCCAACAAATTTGATAGCAAAATGGTGCAAGCTGTCAAGGAAGAAATGCAACGCTTGGTAGAGTTGGATTTGCCATTTGAACGCTTGACAATGACCAAGGAAGAGGCTCACGACTACTTTGTAGCTCACAATTACCCCGACAAGGCACAAGTTTTGCAATATCGCCCCGACAAAGTTTGCCACTTCTACAGATGTGGCGAGTTTATCAACTACATGTACGGCTACATGGTACCTTCCACTGGCTACCTAAAACTGTTCAAAGTTTTCCCTTATGACGGTGGTGCAACAGTACAATACCCCCGTCACGAGGCTGGTGGCGTAATACCCGTATTCAACGATGAACCCACCTTTGCGCGCGTAATCAAACGTTCCTATCTGTGGGCAAAACGATGCAACTCTCACTTTGTTTTTGATATGAACAAGCATATCGAAAACGACACCTACATCGACTGCATCAACATGAACGAAACTTTGCACAACGATATGCTCCACGAGCTTGGTGGCAAAATTGCTGACGACATCGAAAATATTCGCCTTATTTGCATTGCCGGCCCAAGTAGCTCGGGCAACACCACCTTTTCTAACCGACTTCGCATCGAATTGATGGCTCGTGGCATCAACCCACTGCGCATTTCGTTGGATATGTACTACAAAAATCGTGATGACATCCCCCTTGACGAGTTTGGCGAAAAGGACTTTGAGCATATTGACGCATTGGACGTTGAACTGTTCAACAAGCACATGACAGCGCTTATTGATGGCGAAGAGGTGGAACTTCCCGTGTACAAGTTTGGCACAGGACGTGCCGAGCATGGCGAAAAAATTCGCATTTCCAAGGATACTCCAATTATTATCGAAGGTATCCATGCGCTAAACGACCAACTTTCACACTCCATTCCCAAACACCAAAAGTTCAAAATCTACATTGCGCCACAATTCCAAATCAATATCGATATGCACAACCCCATCAGCTTTACCGATATTCGCCTTCTTCGCCGTATTGTGCGTGACCGTAAGTATCGCAATTCCTCGGCAGAGCGCACGTTAGAGATGTGGCCAAGCGTTCGCCGTGGCGAGTTCAAGTGGATTTATCCCTATCAAGAAGGTTGCAACTTTGTGTTCAACTCAGCCTTGACCTACGAACTTTGCGTAATGAAAAAGTACGCATTGCCAGCTTTAAGGGAAGTACAAAGCGACAGCCCACACTTTATCATGGCAAACAGGCTTATCAAATTTTTGAAGTACTTCCAAGATATGGACGACAAGTGGATACCATGCAACTCCCTTTTGAGAGAGTTCATTGGTGGCAGTTGCTTTGCCGAAGTGGATGAGTAACATCTTTGGCAAAGTTTTGCAAAAATACTAATTTTACAATGAACACAAAAGTGATGTCCTTTGGGCATCACTTTTCTTTCTGTCGCCCAAAAGTTGCTTTGCCGAAGTAGATGAATAGTGCAAACACAAAAATTGCAACCACGTGCCGTATTTTTGCTCAAATTTTTTATTAAAATAATAAGAAAAGACCACCAAATTTGGTGGTCTTTTTACTATTTGTTAAATATATTTCAGTTTTATCTACCCATCAAACCTTTTATTTTTTCCACAACGGCAGGGGCGTCTATCAAACTACCACAGTCAATTTGACCGTGTTTCTTTTTGATAACGTATTTGATTGTAACGCTATCGCCAAGCACTTGCTTTGTGTTTTTGGGGTCGGGAGTTAGGCCTACGTCAACAATTTGCGAAATGTTTATGCCAGCCTTTTTAAACAAACCAACACGCATAACAAGTTGGTTATCAACCTTGGTAATTGCCGTACTTGGAAAAATTATAAACAGCAACCAAATTACGGTAGAAAGCCCAAAAACGCAAATTCCAATGATGTACAACACCTTCAAGTTGTATTGTGTAAGTAGGTTCATTACGCTAATCAGTACTGCAAACACCGATATTGCCAGCATAATTAGGTAGTTTGTTTTACTTCGCTTGGCGATAATTTCTTTCATGATGATTTTCCTTTGAGGTTGTAGATAATTGTTTTGTAACAATATAACATCTCAAAATCATAATGTCAATACACATCTGTGATTTTGTGATCTTTTTTTGCAAATTGCAAAACAAAAGCGCACCACAAAAAAGTAGTGTGCTTGTTTTTAGTTAATATCCTGTTGGCTTAACGAAAGGGCCTCGCCCTTATCCCAACAAAACGTCCATTGCAAGCATAAAGCAAAAGCCCACAAGCAGTGCAAAGGTAACGCCACGATTGTTGCCGTCAGCGTGAGTTTCGGGAATCATGTCGTCACTTACAACGTAAAGCAGTGTGCCACCAGCAAATGCAAGTGCAAATGGTAAAATTACTTCTGCGGCTTTTACAGCAAAGTAGCCAACAAATGTGCCAATTACTTCAATCAGTCCCGTCAGTGCTGCAATACCAAATGCCTTTTTCTTGGATACCCCAGCTGATATCATTGGCGCAATTATAACCATACCCTCGGGGATATTTTGTAATGCAATACCAATGGCAATCAAAATGCCAGTTGATTGGTCTTCGGGGTTGCCAAAGCCAACGCCAGCAGCAATACCCTCGGGCAGGTTGTGTATTGCAATGGCAATAACAAACAGCAAAATCTTGTTTAAACTAGAAGACTTGTGTTCTTCAATGTCAGTGCCAATCATTTTGTGTAGGTGTGGTGTAAGCTTATCAATTAGGTTCAAGCAAACGGCCCCTGCAAAAATACCCAGTACGGTTACAAGCAGACTCCAATCGCCACCATTTTCCAACGAGGGCAAAATCAGCCCAAATACTGCTGCCGAAAGCATTATGCCACCAGCAAAAGACAAAAATATTTTGGAATACTTTTGTGTGAGATTTTTGAAAATTACGCCCAGCAGTGCGCCAATGACGGTTGCGCCACCAACGCCCAAGGCAGTTAAAGCAACAATTAACATGATGTTCCTTTTGTTAGACTAATGTATTAAAATAAGATTTTTACCAACAAAGACATAGTTGTTTTGTTGAGTGGATTTTGATTTCTTTCCTGTTATCATAGGGGAGGGTATTGCCCTCTCGTAACGTGTTCCAACATCATAGTATGAAAACACTGCAACACGTGTTCACATACACATGTTACTATATTTTCATTGTCAGCGAAATGCGTTTTTTGTCAAGGTCAACGGAAAGCACCTTTACGTCAACAATATCGCCAACTTTTACCACTTCAAGTGGGTGTTTTACAAACTTTTTGGAGTTAAGTTGAGAAATATGCACCAAACCATCTTGGTGAACGCCAATGTCTACAAACACACCAAAGTCGATAACGTTGCGCACTGTACCTTTCAAAATCATACCTTCTTTGAGGTCTTTCATTTCCAATACGTCACTACGCAAAATTGGCTTTGGCATTTCGTCACGTGGGTCACGTGCAGGTTTTTCCAGTTCTGCCACGATATCACGCAACGTTAGTTCGCCAATACCCAGTTCGCTTGCAAGTTTGGGGTAGTTTTTGATAATTTTGGATAGTCCTGCAAGCTTACCAATACTACTAGCCTTGATACCTTGCTTTTTCATGAAGGCAAGTGTTGCATCGTAGCTTTCGGGGTGTACGCTTGTTGCATCAAGTGGGTTTGTGCCGTCACTAATACGCAAAAAGCCTGCGCATTGCTCGTATGCCTTTGCGCCCAGTTTGTCAACGTTAAGCAGTTGTGTGCGCTCGGTAAACTTGCCGTTTTTCTCACGGTAGGCAACAATGTTTTTAGCAATGGTTGCATTGATACCAGAAATGTACGTCAAAAGTGGTGCGCTTGCAGTGTTGAGGTCTACACCAACCTTGTTTACGCAGTCTTCCACAACGCCTTCCAGCGTTTCGCCCAATTTCTTTTGGTTCATATCGTGTTGGTATTGTCCCACGCCAATGGATTTGGGGTCAATTTTTACCAATTCAGCAAGTGGGTCTTGCAAACGACGTGCAATGCTTGCTGCGCTACGTTGTCCTACGTCAAAATCGGGAAACTCAACTGTAGCAAGCTTACTTGCCGAGTACACAGATGCTCCGGCCTCGTTAACAATGATGTATTGAACGGGTAGGCCTGTTTCCTTCAAGAGATCCACGATAATTTGCTCACTTTCACGACTAGCCGTGCCGTTACCAAGCGAAATTATATCTACCTTGTATTTGGTAATCAGTTTTACTAAGGTTGTCTTTGCTTGAGCAATTTTTAGTGGGGTGGTGGGCGCAGTGGGGTAGATAACGGTTGTATCAAGTACCTTACCTGTGCCATCTACTACTGCAAGTTTGCAACCGGTACGGAAAGCTGGGTCCCAACCCAAAACAACTTTGTTGGCAATGGGTGGTTGCATGAGTAGTTGTGTAAGGTTTTTACCGAATACGCTAATTGCACCGTCCTCGGCCTTTTCGGTAAGCATGTTTCTTACTTCCGTTTCAATGCTGGGTGCAATCAAACGCGCGTAACTATCTTGGATTGCCAACCTAACAAATGGCTCGGTATTGGGGTTGTTGCCCACAATAACGTGGCGATCAAGGTAGCCCAAAATCAAATCTTCGGGTGCTACAACCTTTACCGTCAAAACTTTTTCCGTTTCACCACGGTTAACAGCCAAAATGCGGTGTCCTGCAATTTTTACAATGTCTTCTTCGTAGTTGTAGTAGTTGTCGTAAACGGTTTTTACATCAGGCTTTTTGGCAACGGATGTAATTTTGCCAAGACGGAACGTAAGGTCACGTATATCTTTGCGATATTGCGCATTGTCGGAAATTACCTCGGCAATGATGTCCAACGCGCCTTGAACAGCCTCTTTTGCTGTTTTTACGCCCTTTTCGGCATCTATGTATTGTTTTGCGATGACCTTGATGTCTTCCGTTTCCTGTTGCAACAAGATGATATTCGCAAGTGGTTCAAGTCCCTTTTCCTTGGCAACGCTTGCGCGTGTTTTGCGCTTTGGACGGTATGGACGATACAAGTCGTCCACTGCAACTTGCGTTTCGGCAGCTTCAATCTCTGCGCGAAGTTCGTCAGTAAGCTTGCCTTGCTCTTCAATGCTACTTAGTACCTGCGCTTTCTTTTCTTCAAGATTGCGTAGGTATGTAAGACGCTCAAAAAGTTTACGCAGTTGCTCGTCATTGAGGGAGCCTGTTGCTTCCTTACGATAACGGGAAATAAATGGTATGGTGTTGCCTTCGTCAATAAGGTTAACGGCTGCCTCCACCTGCCATTTGGCAACGTCAAGTTCTTCGGATAGTTTCAAAATAATGTCCATTGTTTGTTCTCCTTGTTTTTGTATCCCGTAAAAGTTTACGGCCTAGTGGGTATTTGGCATAGTAGCAACGCAGTTAGTTAACAAAAAATAATTATATTTTATTGTAATTACTTTTGTTGACGCTAAACAACACATTGCTTTTTGCCAATTTTGCTCTACATTGCAAGTTGTGCAATTATCAAAATTTTGTGCAACTACAATAAAACTATTATACAAAATTTTGTCCATTTTGGCAATACACCAAAAGTAAAATTTGACAAATTTTACATCGGCATTTTGGCAAGCGTGTCGCGTGTGATGAACGAATATCGTTTGGGCGCATTTGACGAACGTTAGTTGCCTTTGTAAACGCCATAAAAACAATGGCAAATCTTGTGTGTATGTGCATCAAGTTTGCACCGAGTGTGTGTTACTTAAATAAAAAAACTACCACCAACTGTTTGTTGATGGTAGTGTGTTTGTGTTGTAGTTATCTTAGTAGATAAAAATTCTCTTTTTGAGGTACTCGGCAAGGTCGGCAATGGCAACACGTTCTTGTTGCATTGTGTCACGGTCACGAACGGTTACGCATCCATCCACTTCGGTGTCGAAGTCCACTGTAATGCAGAATGGTGTACCAATTTCGTCTTGACGGCGATAACGCTTACCAATGCTACCAGCCTCGTCATAGTCGCATGTAAAGTGTTTCAAAAGGTCTTGGTAAAGTGCAGTTGCGCTTTCGCTAAGTTTTTTGGAAAGTGGCAACACGCATGCCTTGATAGGAGCAATTTCTGGGTGGAGGTGAAGTACAACACGTGTGTCGTTTTCGCCAACAACTTCCTCTTCGTATGCGTTGGAAAGGAAAGCCAAAAATGCTCTGTCTGCACCAAGACTTGGTTCAATTACGTATGGGATGAACTTTTCGTTTGTAACAGGGTCGGTGTACTCCAAGCTTTCGCCACTAACTTCTTGGTGACGGCCAAGGTCGTAGTCAGTACGGTCAGCAATACCCCAAAGCTCGCCCCAACCAAATGGGAACTTAACTTCGAAGTCGGTTGTCGCCTTAGAGTAGAAACACAATTCGTCCTTGTCGTGGTCGCGAAGTCTAAGGTTCTCTTCCTTGATACCAAGGTCCAAGAGCCATTGCTTGCAGAAGTTTTTCCAGTAGTCAAACCACTCAAGGTCGGTACCTGGCTTGCAGAAAAATTCCAATTCCATTTGTTCGAACTCACGAATACGGAAAATAAAGTTACCAGGTGTAATTTCGTTACGGAAGGACTTACCAATTTGACCGATACCAAATGGAAGTTTTTTGCGAGTGGTGCGACAAACGTTTTTGAAGTTTACAAAAATACCTTGTGCAGTTTCTGGACGAAGGTAAACTGTGGATGTGGAGTTCTCTGTAACACCAATAAATGTTTTGAACATAAGGTTGAACTTACGGATAGGTGTAAAGTCGCAGTTTCCACAAACTGGACAACGGATTTGATGCTCAACGATGTATTTTTCCATATCTTCGTTGGACATTGTTGCAACAGGCACGTCAACGCCGTGTTTTGTTTGGTAATCTTCAATAAGATTATCTGCGCGATGGCGAGCGTGACAGCTCTTGCAGTCCATAAGTGGGTCGCTAAATCCACCCAAGTGACCACTTGCTTCCCAAGTTTTTGGATTCATCAAAATTGCCGAGTCCAAACCAACGTTAAGTGGATGTTCTTTGATAAACTTACGATACCAAACTTGTTTGATGTTGTTTTTCATTTCCACACCAAGTGGACCGTAGTCCCAAGAGTTGGAAAGACCACCATATATTTCACTTCCTGCGTAAACAAAACCTCTGCCTTTTGCAAGATTTACTAACTTTTCCATAGTGAGTTGTGCCATAGTTTTTCTCCTGAAAATTGTTGTGATAGTATTGTAAACTTATATGCACGTTTTGTCAAGCAAGCGCACGCTTTGTGGTAAAAAATGTTACAGTTTTATTTATAGATAAACATAAAACAAAGTAGTGAAGTAGTGTTTTATTTTACAAATAGCTTCGATTTTTGGGTAGATAGCACCTAATTGTGCAAGGCAAAATGCGCAAACAAAAAAACAGCGAGAGTTATCTCGCTGTTTTCATTTCCCCTTGTACTTGCGTTTGGTACTTTCGCCACCACGGATGTACCTTTCCGACCAGTTTTCTCCCAGAACTTTGGCTACCTCGTTGTACAAACTTTTGTCCAATAGGGGCAGTCGGTAACTCAAATCTTTGTGCGCAGTAGATTTGGATACGCAAAACACCTTTGCAACTTGGCGCACAGTGCATTTTGTATGCAAAAGGTAGTGGGCAATGTCTAAAACTCTTTCTTTGATGTAACTTTTCAAACCAAACTCCACATTTTTGTATATTAAATGCAAAATTGTGGCTTTTTATGCTACATTTGCGCACATTGCGACAAAATTTTCTTACAATTACCGAAGATTGGTATATTCTAACAAATATACAGGTAAGGGTATTTAAACTGTT
>JAFTNE010000200.1 GCA_017452035.1 Clostridia bacterium | reverse complement strand
GTTGCAGGTGAGCTTGCTCGATGTCTTTAAATGCGTGCAAAAACTTATCACAGTAAGTTGCCTCTGGCGCACAAATTGGTTGATCGAATTCCCCAACAAAATTGTTTTCAAAATAGGTTTGAACAAGTTGGTCTAATTGATCAAAATCGAACTTTCCAGCAACAGCAATGACTGTTTTGGTAGGAATATAGTGTTTTTTCTTAAAATTCAATATACTATGTCTGTCACAGTATTTTATATTATCGCGCAAACCGAGTATTGTTTGCCCCATTGGCTGGTCAAAATACAGTGCTGACGAAATCAAATCAAGGGAAAGGTCATCAGGGGTATCTTCGCACATCTTGATCTCCTCAAGCACTACACCACGCTCTTTGTCTAATTCTTCCTCAGGAAATTGTGCATTGAAGTACATATCAGACAAAACATCAACACACTTCTCCAGTTCGTTGTGTGCGCTCTTTGTGTAAAAACAAGTGTTTTCCTTTGAAGTAAATGCGTTGATATTTGCGCCAATATCTTCTAGTTCCTCGCTGATTTGCAACGCCGTACGCTTGCTTGTACCCTTAAACATAAGGTGTTCAATAAAGTGCGAAAAGCCATTTGTCTTTTCATCTTCAAGCACGCAACCAACGTCAACGTACACGCCAAATACAACTGTATAGGCATGATCTATTTGCTTTGCAACAAGTGTTAGGCCACTTGGGTATTTCTTTGTAAATTCCATATTACTCCTTCAGCAATTTAAGTATGTCCATAATTATATCGTCAAAAACGGCAAATGTCAATATAATTTGCGCATACACAGCACAAGTTGTCAGGAGATATTTTGTCCTACCGTAACCAAGCTAAATCCATTGCTTTTCAAATTTGTGATTACTTTTTCGAGAACATTTTTGGTGCACAACGTTGGATGCATGAGTATCAGCTCGCCACTGCGTATATTTTTGGTGCAGCGTTCAAAAATTATACTCTCGTTTTTGTCTCGCCAGTCGATGGTATCACGCGACCACATTATCATCTTCATATTGCAATCCTTGGCTGCTTGCAAGGTGTTGTCGCCAAAGTCGCCACTTGGTGGCATAAATAGCACTGGCGTAACTCCAATTTGAGAAAAGACAACCCTATTACACGCCAATATTTCATCAGAGTTTTTTAAATAGGTAAGTTTACTGTGCTCCTTGTGAAAGTAACCGTGGTTGCCAATTTCGTGACCACCATCTGCAATAGCTTTGAGCATTTCCGGATACTTTGCCACCCAACTGCCACCGACAAAAAACGTACACTTAACGTTGTGTTTTGCGAGTATCTGCAACATTTCCTCAAGATACTCGTTACCCCAATAGACGTTTACCATAAGCGATACACAATTTTCGCCATTTCCACGATAAATTGGCGAATAATCGTTTTTGTTAAAAACACTTGTAACACCACCACCAAAAACAACAAGCGAAACAGCTAAAATAACAACTACAAGAACGGCATTGGCAACAACATTTACAAACAACTTACCTCTCATACAACACCTCATCAAGCTATTGTATGCTAAATAGTATCACTTTTTGACAACTTGAATTTTCTGCAAATTAAATATCCGACCTATTATCCAATTCTTTTTTTACAATGTCTAATTATTTATTGAACACCAATAGCAACAAACAGTTGCTTGCAAGGCCATTTAAATTGAAGTATAATATACTTACAACACAAAAGGTGGTAAATTTATGGAAACAAAAGATGTTATTTTAAAGCTACGCACACAAATGGGGCTATCACAAGAAGACCTTGCGCAAAAAGTGTTTGTAACACGCCAGGCAGTTTCACGTTGGGAAAATGGAGAAACTATACCAAATATTGATACACTAAAATTGCTTTCTCGCCTGTTTGATGTTTCCATCAACACACTACTGGGTGCTCCACGAGAATTGGTATGCACATGTTGCGGAATGACACTGGATGATACTGATATCAGTAGAGAAAAAGATGGCAACTTCAATG
>JAFTNE010000015.1 GCA_017452035.1 Clostridia bacterium | reverse complement strand
TCCGTACTCCTCACCACTCGGCAACCATGGTTGCGTTGACTGGTGGTGGCAATAAGGCAAAACCAGGCGAAATTTCTTTGGCGCACAACGGCGTGCTATTTTTGGACGAGCTACCCGAGTACAACCGTCAAACTTTGGAAACACTCCGTCAACCTTTGGAGGATGGCCAAATTACAGTTGCGCGTAATGCTATCAGTATTACGTACCCGGCTGACTTTATGCTTATTGCCAGTATGAACCCATGTCCATGTGGCAACTATGGTAGTGCAACAGCCGAGTGTAAATGCTCAGCTGCTCAAATTCATAAATACCTTTCCAAGCTTTCGGGACCACTTTTGGACAGAATAGATATCCACGTAGAGGTGGACAACGTTACCTACGACCAACTGCAAGAGGATACCCTTGCCGAGTCCTCCGAGGCAATACGTAAACGCGTTAATTGCGCTCGCGAAATTCAATTGGAACGTTTCAAAGCAAGTGGTCGCACCTGCAATGCGCAAATGACATCTAGCGATATCAAAAAATATTGCAAGCTCGATCGTCAAAGTGTTCAGCTTGTAGAGGAGTCCTTTACAAAGCTTAACCTTTCTGCTCGCGCATACAACCGTATTTTGAAGGTCGCGCGTACCATTGCCGATTTGGACGGTTCACAAAATATCACAGTGCGTCACATTGCCGAGTCTTTGCAATATCGCACGTTAGACAGAAAATATCGAGTGTAAAACATGTATTCTATTGAAGAAAAATTTTGTATACTACTTGGCGAAAGGTTGCTTTCAGCAAAGAAGTTATATAATATACTAAATAATTTTGAAAGCATTGTCGAAGTTATTGAAAACTTTTGTACAGATATAACCATTGCAAAAATTGTGGGCGAAGATTACGCCAAGCTTTGCAATGATTGGAAAAGTGGCAAAGTGGACAAAATTATTGAAGAAATGCGTGCCAACAACGTTGTTGCCGTAACATGTTTTTCTGACGATTTTCCTCAAAGTCTTACATATATTGACGACAAGCCCTATGTACTATTTTGCAAAGGGGATGTAGGCTTACTTAACAGCGATGCAATTGCCATTATAGGCACTCGCAAAGCAAGTGTTTATGGTCGCAAAGTTGCCAAAGATTTTACCTACGCACTTGCCGAAAGTTTTACTATTGTTAGTGGCCTTGCCTATGGTATTGATAGTATTGCACACGAAACCACTTTGGAAGTTGGTGGCAAAACTATTGCCGTACTTGGCAGTGGCATTTTGCATATTTACCCAACGTCAAACAAATCTCTTGCCGAAAAGATAGTGCAAAACGGTGGCCTTGTTGTAAGTGAGTATGGCTTGCACGAAACACCTATGCAGTATCATTTTCCACATCGCAACCGAATTGTATCAGGCCTAAGCCATGGTTTGCTTGTTTGTCAAGCACCTTTGAAAAGTGGCACAAACTCCACTGTGGAACTTGCCTTAGAGCAGGGCAAAGATATTTTTGTTGTACCTGGCGAAATTTTTGATGCTGGCTTTGCTGGCAGTCATAAGCTTATCAAAAGCATGCAAGGCGCATGCGTTACAACGCCAAAAGATATTTTGGACTACTACAATGTAAACTTCATCCAAGCAGAAAAGCAAAGTTATCAGTTTACCATTGAAGAGCAAACCATTGTCAACGTTTTGGCAGAAAATGGTCAAATGACCTTTGACCAACTATATGTTGCTACACAAATTCCGTTAGCTGACCTAAACTTTATGTTGGCAAATTTGGAACTACGTAGTATAATTGCAAAGTTACCCGGTAATGTTTACCGAATTTATGGAGATATTTAATGAAATTAGTTATTGTCGAATCACCTGCTAAAGCCAAAACCATTGGCAAATATTTGGGAAGTGACTACATTGTACAAGCATCACGTGGACATATTTGGGATCTTCCCGTAAAGTCGATGGGTATTGACTTTAACAACAACTACGAGCCAGAACTTGAAGCGCGTAAACCCGAGCAAAAGGAAACTATCGAACGCCTCAAAAAAGCCGTAAAACAAGCGGAACAGGTTTACCTCGCAACCGACCCGGACCGTGAAGGCGAGGCCATTTCCTACCACCTTTTGTGCGCGTTGGGACTTGACCCCAAGCAAAAAAATCGCATCATGTTCAACGAAATTTCTAAAAGGGCCGTTAACGAGGCTATTTTGCACCCCGACTACATCAACAAAGGTTTGGTAGATGCACAACAAGCAAGACGTGTTTTGGACCGTCTTGTTGGTTATACGTTATCTCCAGTTTTGTGTAAAAAAATTCGTAACAATCTTTCTGCTGGTCGTGTTCAATCGGCTGCATTGCGTATTATTGTCGATCGCGAAAAGGAAATACTTAACTTTAAGCCAGAAGAGTATTGGAACGTATCAGCGCAACTGCAAAAGCAAGGCGTAAAGCCACAATTTAAAGCTAACCTTACCGAGCGCAAGGGTAAAAAGTTCAAAATTACCAACAAAGACCAATGTGACGAGGTTTTGGCTGTACTAAATAGCAATAGTTACGTTGTTTCCAAC
>JAFTNE010000199.1 GCA_017452035.1 Clostridia bacterium | reverse complement strand
TTGTGTAACCAGCACCCTCACAAGTTGGAGCAGTTACAATGTGTGTATAACTGTGCCCAGTTGCAGAAATATCCTCTTGTTTTGTTGCTCCACAAGCGCAAAAGTAGCTTTGTTTACCAGCTGTAGTGCAACCAGGAATTGTGGGGATATCCCCAGCCGTCCAGTTGTGTGTAGACACGTTAGTTTTGTCGCCACAAACACATTCGTGCCAGTGGGTTTCCTCATCTTTGGACCACTGTTGAGAGTGGCTATGGCCAAGTGCCTCTCCGTAGGGGTTTGCACATTTTTCGCAGATGGCTCGCTCGGTGCAAGTTGCATTGCCACCAGTACAGGGCGCAAAATCCAGCTTGACCATGCAACCGTCAAAGGTGCATTTGTGGTAGTGATTTGTACCATCGCTTGACCACTCAGTTTGTGGTGTATGGCTGTGGTTGTCAAGTGTTTGGCAACCAGCAAGCAATGTGCAAGCTATTAGCATAGCAACTATTGTAGCCAAAAGTTTTTTCATTGGTAAGTCTCCGAGTGATTTTTTTCATTTCCGTCTGCGTAGATGCAGTGTTAGAAAGTAGTGTAATAATTGTTGGGTTAAGCTGTTTGAGTTTCCCATATGCTTGTAATAGCCCTTTTCCAACAGACGTTAACAGTACAATAGCACACAAACAGCTTTGTGTAAAGTTAATGGGGCGATTGATACCATTTTCAGTACAAAAACATACAATGTTATAACAAAATTTGTAAGAGGTGCAGTATATAAATTGTCAAAAACCATGCAATAACCAACGCAAACTGCCTCCAAGTGTGGTTTGGTTTAACGAGTAATTTGTGTTTATTTCAGTAAATACCTAAACATAAACAAAAAGGTCTGGGAGTACCAGACCTTTGATTGTTTATAGTTAAGATATTGTTAGCCGTCATTTTTGATATGAACGTCTACTTGGTTAAATGGAATTTCAATTCCTGCCTCGTCAAAGGCTGTTTTTACCTGTTCGGTGATGTCAAAGTAAACAGTCCAGTAATCTTCTGTTTTTGTCCAAACGCGTGTTACAATGTTGATGCTGGAAGATGCATGCTCGTTAACTCTAATAAATGGTGCAGGATCTTTCAAAACAAGCTCGTGCGCGTCACAAATATCTTTGACAATTTGCTTTGCTTTTTCAAAGTCGTCACCGTAGCCAATGCCAAATGTAAGGTCTACACGGCGTGTGTCCATTTCGGAGTAGTTAACGATATCGCCATTGGAAAGGGGACCATTGGGGAGATAAATGACTTTGTTATCGGGTGTTAATAGTTTGGTAGTGGTGATGTGAATATCAACTACTGTACCACTGTGACCTTGAGCTTCGATATAGTCGTCAATTTTGAAAGGTCTTGTCAAAATGATAAGTATGCCACCTGCCAAGTTGGCTACAGCTCCGTTTACAGCCAAACCGATACACACACCAAAGGATGCAATCAGCGCAGTAAGACCACTTGTATCAATACCCAAGTAACCAATCAAGCATACAACAACAACAATTTTCAAACCAATTCTCAACACGTAAGCTAACGTTTTCATGATGGTTTTGTCAGCTTTTTTGTCATTAGCTTTCTTTTCAATTTTGCGAGTGATAACGGTGATTAATCTAAAAGAAACAAGCAAAATTACCAATGCAATAACAATTTTGATACCAGTATTTTTTGCCCAATCTAAAATCGAGGTCCAAAATGCGTTCCAATCCATAGTATTTCTCCTTTGGGGTACAACGCACGCTACAAAGTCAAAAAGCAACAAAGGCGCATAGGTACGTTTGTACAAATTTGTTATAGATAAACATATTATAGTACAACTGCCCCAAGATTGCAATCTAATTGCGTTGTAAAAGCTTATCTTTTGGCAACAAAATTTCAATAACTGAAAAATACCCCCAAACCAGTCTAAATAAAAAGAGGTCCATGATATTTGCATGAATTTCAAATACAATCAACTAAACAAG
>JAFTNE010000014.1 GCA_017452035.1 Clostridia bacterium | reverse complement strand
CGTTCATCATCAAACAAACCTTATTTTTGCAATTTTTCTTTAAGTTGCAAAAAGCGCAAGTATGCATCACCAGTAATTTTAGTTTCAGTAAGACGCTTTACAAAAAATGAAATACTACCATTTTTAACAAAATAGTTAAGCGACCCTTCTGCCACAACAATGTTACCTTGTTGCAGAGCTTGGTCGGCATTGTAACAGAAACAATTTATCGCTCCACCATCATCTTTTAGCGAAAAGTAGTGGCCACTGCCGTATCTCTTTACGTTGGTGACCTCGCCTGCAACCGTCAAGTCTGCAAGAATTGAATCCATATCAACAAGGCCACGGATGTAATTGTTTAGTTGTGTTACAGAAATTGTCATTTAGTATTATTATGTGCTTTGATAAGATTTTGCAAAAGCGTAACGCAAGTTACAGGTCCAACTCCACGAGGAACGGGCGTAACTGCTTGACAAATGTCGTAGACATCAGGGGAAACGTCACCACAAGTCTTTCCGTCAACAAAGGAAAGTCCTACGTCAATTACGATTGATTTATCAGTAATATGCTCGGATGTTATCAAGCCTGGCACACCACAAGCAGTAATCAAAATGTCAGCATGCCTGCAAATACTTGCAAGATTTTGTGTTTTTGTGTGGCAAATAGTAACTGTCGCATTGCGTTGCAGACACATCAAAGCCAAAGGCTTACCAACGGCATTGCCCCGTCCAACAATTACAACGTTTTTACCATATAGGTCAATGTTGTAAAAATCAAGTAAGTTGATAACAGCCAAAGGTGTGGCTGGTCTAAAACCGTCTTTACCAAGGTAAAGCTTTGCAACAGACAATGGATTTAGACAGTCAACGTCCTTTTTGACATCAATACACTCCACTGCGTGCGCGTACTCGCGAGGTAATGGCTGTTGAACAATGACGCCACTAACATCATTGCGAGAGCAAACCTCTTTGATGAGGTTGCAAAACTCCTCTGGAGTACAATTACCTACAACAATGTTTTCGCACTGCATACCATATTTGTCAGCGTTACGCAACAATGATCCAGTGTACTGATTCCATTGGTCGTTGTCAAAGCCAATTGTACAAAGTTTTACATTACAAACATCACCATAACAAGCGACAATATTCTCAACACAAGGTTTACCCAAAAGTAACATTAGTTTAGACCTCGCACAAACTGCGCCAAAATACCGTTTACGTAGTTAACGCTTTTTTCGGTGGAATACTCTTTGATTATGGTTACACACTCATTTATAACAACAGGATGGGGTGTATCGAGATACTTCATTTCGAATATTGCCAGTTCAAGTATAGCCAAATCTAAGCGATAAATTCTGTTAAGCTTAAAGGACTTGGATAACTCAGCAATGGTATTATCAATTTCTTCCTTATGCTCAATTACCCCTTCAATAAGCTTTGTGGCAAAAGCAATGTCATCTTCCGTCAATTTTGATGCATCAAATTGCGAAAAATCTCCATCAAAATTTTCGCTCATGATGTATGTATAAATTTTGCAAAACGCAACTTCTCTCGCGTAGCCTCTCATAAATAAAATCTCCCTAAAAGCGCGAAAAACCCCTTGAAAATCAAAGGGCAATCGCAAAACTAATTTTCGTCAAATCCAATGTCCAAAACGTGTACGTTTACATCCTTAACTTTGAACTCTGTCATAGCCTCGACAGTGTTGTGGATTGTACTTTGAATTGCACTAGCAATGTCGTTAACCTCAACGTCAAAGCGCAACTTTACAAACACGTCAACGTAAACTTCGTCATTTTCGATATCAACCTTGATGGACTCGCGCTCTTGCTTTGTGTTGGGTTCAAATAGGATGATACCCTTTACTTCGTGCAAAGCGCAAGAAACGATATCGCGAACAATATCACTGTTGTATACAAGTCTGCCGGATTCTTCAACTTTATTAACTACTTTCATTGGTGTATTCTCCTTCTTTTGTATAATTATATCACATAATTTTAGAAATTACAACGCTTTTTATACAGATAGAATTTTTACATATTCAGTAGAAACTGTAGTTTCCGTTGCAATTACGTTGTAAATGCGTACTGTATCCTCTCGTGAAAGCTCATCTTTGTCGACAATTACACTAACACTGTCGCCAGCAGCATTTACAGTTACAAGCACGTTTTCAAAACCTTGAGCTTTTAACAAAGTTTCCAAAAGCATTTCCGTTTCCATTGCATCCACAATGCTTTGTTTTTTTGCAAGTGCGCTTTGGCGTGCTTCTGCGTACTCGTCACCTTCCATTGCCAAAATTGCGTTAAGTTCAGCAATTTCGTAGTCGCGTGTCGTTTGTCGATCGAGTTTGGATGTTTGGAAAAAACCAGTCTCCACTGCTGGATCATCTCCGTTACCCTTGTTGCCGGTCAGCAAAGTTACGTTAACCACTGCTGCAATTGCCAACACTGCTACCATCGACAAAATGATTGCTACCTTTTTACCTTTAGACATATATCTTACTCCTCCT
>JAFTNE010000198.1 GCA_017452035.1 Clostridia bacterium | reverse complement strand
CTTCGTTTTTTAATACGTACCCACAAATTGCTGGAAATTGCTTGTCGTTACAGTCCACACGCACAAAGTAGGTTTTGTCCAGTGTCTCCAAAATTTCGACATAGTAGGATTTTTCCAGTGCGAACATTTGTTTTGAACAATCTTCGGTGGCAAAAAGATGGGTGTCATCTCTTACCACCCTTGCCCACGTCGCCCCTTCGGCATAGGCAAAATTGGGCAACAAAGCACAACACAACAATACAACGGCCAGCATCAATCTACGCATATTTCCCCCTACATCATAAAGATGACATTTGCCACAAGATTGATGTTGCAACCTGCTAACAAACATGGCAAACGGTGCAAAAAGTATAACCAAATATTCAGGCACTTTTTTGCCGAGTTGTGTCATAAGATAACAACTCTTGCAACACTGATAACAAATTTTACAAGGAAACTCCATGCAACAAATAATTCAACGACTAAACGACATCCAACGCGAGCAAAAACGGCGCAAAAACTCGCCACTGGCACGATACAAGAAGGGCAAGGTGCACAAAAAACAAATGGTCTTCCACAAGTGTCAAAAGCGCAACAGATGGGTGTTTGGTGGTAACCGTAGTGGCAAAACGGAGTGTGGCGCAGTGGAAACGGTTTGGCTTGCGCGTGGAATACACCCCTTTCGCACCAACAAGGACAACATCTCTTGCTGGGTAGTATCCCTTTCACAACAGGTTCAGCGTGACGTTGCCCAGCAAAAAATACTGCATTACCTCGACAAAAACTGGATAGTGCAAACGGTAATGACAAGTGGCTCAAAGCAAAGTATCGATAACGGCATTATCGACTACATTGTTGTGGCAAACGTTTTTGGTGGCACAAGCAAAATTGCCTTCAAAAGTTGCGAGGCTGGGCGAGAAAAGTTTCAAGGCACAAGTTTAGACTTTGTGTGGTTTGACGAAGAGCCACCTTACGATATCTATCAAGAGTGTCGCATGCGTGTACTTGACCGTTGTGGCCACATCTTTGGCACAATGACACCCCTAAAAGGTCTCACTTGGGTGTACGAGGAAATTTACCAAAATTGCCACAAAAGTGATGACGTGTGGTGCGAATTTATGGAGTGGGGCGACAATCCGTATCTATCCACGCGAGAAATTGACGAAATGACAAAAACCCTTTCGGCTGACGTTTTGCAGTCGCGTAGGTACGGTCAATTTCAAAGTTGGGGAGGTATGGTTTACCCCGAGTTTAGTGACGTAAACGTAATTGCCCCCTTTGACGTTCCACCACAATGGCAGGACATTTTGTCCATCGACCCGGGGCTAAACAACCCCCTTTCTTGTCACTGGTATGCACGAGACTACGACGGTAACGTGTACGTGGTGGCAGAGTGGTACGAGGCGCAACGGGACGTTACCTACCACGCCACAAAGATAAAGGAAATTTGCCAACGTCTTGGTTGGAAAAGGGACAAGTTTGGCAATATCACTGCTCTTATGGACAGCGCAGGTAACCAACGCACGTTGTCTGGTCAAAGGTCGGTTGCCGAATTGTTTTGCGACAAAGGTATCACCATCAACACGCGCGTCAACAAAGATTTGTACACCGGCATCAACAAGGTAAAAGCATTGTTAAAGCCAGCCAGTGGCCCACCAAAATTGTATATCTTTTCCACCTGTACAAACATGCTACGAGAAATAAAGGGGTACTTTTGGGGCAATGACGACAAACCCATCAAACGTGACGACCACGCCATGGACGAACTGCGCTACTACGCTTGCTACATAACGGAAACGACCACGCCAACACAACCCAAAAGCATAATTGCCACCGACAAAGCGCGACTAATTCGCCACAATAAACGTATCTAAGCAGTAGTGGTAAAAATGCAAAAAACACACTACGTATCGCCAAACAATGCAACTCTGCAAGTACACAGAGTTTGCTTTTTAGCGCTCCCAAGACTTATCCAGATGCCGTGGCAATTGCAAAATGAGCGCCATCTTTGCAAATTTTCGTTGGGTAAAACATCAACAACCAAACATGAACTACAAACAACTACTAACCAAAATTTTACTAAAAAAGGCCAAAGGCTACACCGTACATGAAAAGACGGAGGAGTTTGTTGCCGTCAACGGTCAAGTGCAACTTTCTAAACGCAAAATTACCACTAAAAAAGTTCCCCCAGACGTAAACGCCATCAAGGCTTTGTTACAACTTAGTGACGAAGAAATGGACGTTTGCAAAATGACGGACGAACAACTTGCAGTGGAAAAGTTGCGCCTACTAAAACTACTTGACATTTGCGACCAAACAACGCCCACGGCCACCCCACAAGAGGAATTATGACAAACATTATTCAAAAATCAACAACAACGTCAAAGTGCAGTTGCAAAGGATGCAACAACCAAGCAACAAGCTACATTTTGACAAAACAAAAAGTATACCTTTGCGACGAGTGTTTTGAAAAATTGGCAAGTCAAGCAATTGCCAATCGCACTCCCAAAAGTCCACAAAACACCATCAAACGCAAACTTGATAAAAAACGGGAGGAAAACTATGAGTAAAAAACTTACTGCCAAGGAGCGTCAACTGCAACATCAACGTTTTATGGAAGACGTTGTAATGGACGTGCAACAGGATTTTCAAGCCAGACAAACTGCGCGCAGACCGTATGAACTATCTTGGCAACTAAACATGAACTTTGTAATGGGAAACCAATACTGTGCAATTACCCCACGTGGAGCTATCGAGCAGGAGGAAAAATACTACTTCTGGCAGGAAAAACAGGTGTACAACCACATTGCTCCCATTGCGGAAACACGCCTTGCGCGCCTCAACCGTGTGCGTCCAAAACCCATTGCAAGGCCTTTTTCCAACTCCGACAAGGACATTGCCTCAGCAAAACTTTCCACAAAAATTCTCGACTCGGTATGCGACAAAACGCATCTTGACGAAATTATCACCGAGGCCACCTCTTGGAGCGAAGTGTGTGGCACTAGCTTTTACAAAATTGCTTGGGATAACGCCAAAGGGGACGTGACAATTGTTGCTTGCTCGCCCTTTGAAATTTATCCCGACTCCAACGTTACGCAAACGATCGAGCAGTGCGCATCCATCATCCATGCCAAGGTGTACGACGCTACCGACATCAAAAACACGTGGGGTGTAGATGTCAAAGGAGATACCATCAAGGTGTTCAACATCAACGCCGTTGCAGGAGTGGGTGGCCTTGGGTATAACTCCACAGTCCCCAGTATCACGCAAGAGTCCAAAAGCAATCAAGTGTTGGTGATTGAGCGTTACACAAAGCCTACGGCAGACTATCCCAACGGCAAGCTGGAAATTGTCGCTGGCGACAAACTGCTGTACTATGGCGAAATGCCCTTTGTAATTGGCGAAGACAACACGCGAACTTTCCCATTTGTAAAACAAACTTCCACCGACCAACCAGGTTGTTTTTGGGGTGCAAGCATTGTTGAGCGAATCATCCCCATTCAACGCGCTTACAACGCTGTCAAAAACAGAAAACACGAGTTTTTGAACCGTCTTGCAATGGGTGTTATGACGGTGGAAGACGGCAGTGTAGATATCGACAACTTGGAGGAGGAAGGACTTTCCCCCGGCAAAATACTGGTGTATCGTCAAGGCTCGGTAAAACCATCTTTGATGGACAGTGGCGACGTTCCTCACGACTTCAACCAAGAGGAGGACAGGCTACTTCAAGAGTTTGTAACGGTATCGGGCGTAAGCGAATTTGCCCGTAACAGCACAACACCCACAACGGTAACCAGTGGTGTAGCGTTGCAACTTATTGCCGAGCAGGACGACACTCGCCTTGCAAGCTCTATCGACAGCGTAAAACTTTCCATCAAAAAAATTTCCAAGTACATTTTGCGACTTTACAAGCAATTTGTTACTACAAGCAAACTGATGCGCTTTGTGGATAATCAAAAGGGTGCAGAAATCTTCTACTATAAGGGTAGTGATATTGGCTCGGACGACGTTGTTTTCGAGACGGAAAACCAACTTACCGACACCCCTGCAACACGCCGAACAATGCTGTTTGACCTTTTGAACGCTGGCATTTTGTACAACAAAGAGGGCAAGCTTACAGAAAGCGCCAAGGCGAAAATACTGTCTATGATGGGCTTTGGCAACTGGGATAACGCCCAAGATATCACTCAACTGCACATTGACCGTGCGCAAAACGAAAACGTAGATATCGACAATGCGCAAATTTTGCCAGTGGACGACCACTCACTGCACGTTGAAGAACACACTCGATTTGTAATTAGCAACTTTGGCACTGTGGACAAGACCATTATCGACAAGGTGCTTGCGCACATTGAGCTACACAAAAACATGCAACCACAAACAATCTAATGGACAAGGAGATAACAATGGACTACGGAAAATTTAGCTCAGCCGAAGAACTTCTCAAAGGCTACACCGAGCTGGAAAAAAGCTTTACACAAAAGTGCCAACAACTGGCAACCTTACAAAAACAACAGGGTACAAGCGAGCAACCTACATCCCAAACAGTACAGGTTACGCCACCCTCTCAAACAACGGAGCAACCTGTTGCCACAATCCCCGATAAGCAAACGCCATCGAGCAACAACGTTACTCCAACTGACGAACTGTTGCAACAATACCTTGATGAGCATCCCGAACTTGCTCTAAAGCTGTTGCAATCACGCCTTTCCACACCAGTTGCGCCAACTGTCATTACTGGTGGAGGAAACATGTCCTTGGCTGTGCCATCCAAGCCAAAAACTATCAAAGAGGCAACACTGATGGCGAAAAAAATGTTTGGTAACGTTTAGTTGACTTTACCCCTTGCAAGGAGTGGTATTTTGCCTTGCAATTAGCGCAATTACTATCTCACTTTGTTTAGTGTTAGCCAATATTGTGGTTGCCTATGCCAAACGTTAGTAGCGTTGGGCAAAAGCATCCACATCAAAGATAGTTATCAAACGGTGGTGCAGACAGCACCAATACAAAAATCTAACTCAAAAAGGAGAACTAAATGATCACACTTAACAGTGCAGAAAACGCACTCAAAACACTATATCTCGGCGTAGTAGCCGACCAACTTAACACAGCAGTAAACCCACTTATGGCTCGCTTTGAAAAAACTACCAGCAACGTCTGGGGTAACGAAATTCGCAAACTTGCGCCATTTGGCATCAATGGTGGTATTGGCGCAGGGGACGAATCTGGCTATTTGCCCGATTCAGCTGCCAACAACTACGCTCAATTTGTGCTTACACTCAAAAACTTGTACGGCACAATTGAAATTTCCGACAAGGCAATCCGTGCAAGCGAAAACAATGCAGGTTCTTTTGTAAACCTTTTAGAGGCTGAAATGGAAGGTCTTGTAAAGGCATCCAAATTTAACTTTGGTCGTATGCTTTTTGGTGACGGCAGTGGTATTATTGCTACGGTTGTTTCTCAAAGTGGCAACACAATCAAGCTCGATACAGTACGCAACATGATGGAAGGTATGGTAATTGACTTTATTCATCCAACAAATGGCATGGTTGTATCTGGACGTCGTATTGCAGACGTTGACCGTGTAGAAAAAACTATTCGTCTTGCTGGTGGCACACTTGGTGCATCCACATTGACCAGTGGCGACTATGTTACAGTACAAGGCAGTTACCAAAAAGAACTTACCGGTCTTGGTGCAATTTTTGGCGAAAGTGACGTTTTGTACGGATTGGACAGAGAGGACCACAAGTGGCTTAAACCTCAAAAGTTCGAAGTGGAGTACATCTCGGACGCATCAATTCAAAAGGCAATTGACGCCATGGAAGAAGTTGCCGGTTCTACTGCCGACTTTATTGTTTGCTCGGCAGGTGTAAAACGCGCCTACCAAGAGTACCTTACATCTCAAAAGTACAACACAGACGTAATGGAGCTTGAAGGTGGCTACAAGGCTATTTCCTACAATGGTATCCCCATTATTTCCGACCGTTTCTGCCCCGAAGGCACAATGTACATTTTGAACACCAAAGACTTCCACCTTCACCAACTTTGCGACTGGCGTTGGTTGGAGGGCGATGATGGGCGTGTATTGAAACAAGTAGCTGGCAAACCAGTGTATACAGCAACACTTGTCAAGTACGTTGACCTCATTTGCGACCGTCCTATTGGCCAAGCAGTAATTACAGGTATCACCGAAGCGTAGTAGCTTAACTAAATAGGTGTTTTGCAAAAAGTTCCAACTCAATGCGAGTAGCAACCTTTACAAAAGGGGACAGTTTTTGCAAATGCGCCTTACAAGCGCTCACAACGGAGCCTTGTTTTAGCAAAAGGAGCAACAATGAAAGTTAGTCAAATAGCAAAAATTTGCAATGAGTTGGCAAACTTGGGTTTGCCAGCCGATTGCTACCAAGAAGAAAACCAAGATTATTCCACCGACAACTGCGCCAAGCTACTACTTACAGTTGCCAACTTGGTGTTGGACGAACTGTACAGCAACTGGGCAACTGCCATAGACAAAGCCATAGTTACAAGTGAAGGTGGACTTATTGATACTCAACACATATCGCTCAACAAGGTTATCAGCCTTACGGACAGCCAAGGCCAAACTGTGCCTTTTCGCTACACCGAAAGGGGTTTGTTTGTGGACTATGATGGAACGTTTAACCTTACGTACACCAAGTTGCCCACACACGTAGGATGGAACGAGGAATTTGTTTCCCCCTCGCCAAGAATTACCCCACGAATTTTTGCCTACGGCATGCTTGGAGAGTATTTCCACAGCCTGGGCGACGTTGAACCAGCAGAAAGGTACTTGGCAAAGTACTATGACGCACTGCGTGCTGTAACTAGAAAAATTTCTACTGTCAAGATGCCAGCTAGGAGGTGGTGGTAGGTGATTTTTCCATCAAGAACAAAAATTAAAAAGGGCAAAAGTATAAAGGTGGTGGCAGATTTTTCTGCCACCCAACAAAGCAAAGGCAAAATTGTCATGCAACAGTGTGGCAACGTCAATTTGATAAACGGCCTTAAAGGTGGTGGTGGCTTTTTAATAAGGGATAGTGGTGTGTTTCAGTACATGCCCGGTCCTAACGGTCAACAGTCAACGCTTACAAGCGCAGGCATTACAGTGGGTAGCAAAACGTACACACAACTTGTCAACTGCCAAAAGACGCGTTGGGTGTATGATACCAACAACAATGCGCTGGTAGTTTGTGGTAACAACACAACCTATCGCATTGCGCAAAACTTTATTCAAAAGATATTTGCCGAGGCTTTTGATAGCATTGCTTTGTGTCAAAGCCGATTGTTTGGTCTAAAAGGCAACCGAGTGCATTGGTCCTATCCAACAGTTTTGGAGTTTGACGACAGTTTTTGGGTGGATTTGCCCACCAGTTGCGTAGCTCTTGTGAACAACGGAGAGTTGTATGCCCTTGGCAACGACGTGTACAAAATTGAGCCAGACGGCGACGAAGGCCATTTTGTGGTTAGAAAAATTTGTTCAAATGTGGGCAATATTTTGGGGGATACAGCCTGCGCCTACGGTAACAAAATTATGTTTGTTGCCAACGGAAAGCTTTTCAGTTTGCAACACGGTGGGTTGAAGGAGTTAGCCAGTGTGTATGTCAAAAATGCATTTGCCACAATGCACTGTGGTTTGTACTATCTGTTTGGCGAGCAATCTGGCAAAAATGTGGCAATTGCCTACAACCCACACAGTGGCAAAGTGGTGTACCAATATGACGTAACTGCGCAAACTACCTACTCTGACGGTTACAATTTGTATGCCAGTGACGGACAAAATGGCTATCTGCTTACATACGACACTCAACCAAGCTACTGGAAAAGCCAACCCATCAACTTTGATGACGGCCTTGCTACAATGTACTTGCACAGGCTTTTGATACAAACGTCCTACGACTTGGACGTGTACGTTACTTCCGACAAAGTACGTACGTACACTCTAAAAGGCAAGGATGTTCCTCAATCGCTGTTACTTACTGGGCAAGGCAAAAACATAACAGTAGAGGTGCGTGCCAATGGTAACATGAACGTAGGCATGCTTTGTATCACTGCTCGCACAAGCGAGGTGAGCCTATGAGTGTAACAGCCGAACGCACCCGAGAACTGTTAGCAATGTACCAAGGTTTGAAGGATACAATTTTGGATATCGACAAAAAGTATTCTCTCAACTACCAAGAGCCAGAGTTGAATTTGCCACCCACACTGGATTTGCAACCACTTGAATACATCCCCAAGACGGAAAGTGAACTAATGGCGTTGGCAACAGCCGACGTTACCCCCAACCACCAAAACAAAGTACGCAGTTTTGAGCAAAATTACCTGCGCACCAAGCAAGGACTTGAGGCAAAAAAACTGCACATTGCCGAAACGCTAAACCAAAAGCTGGTGCAGTTGTTGGATAAGTACAACGCAGACGTTTTAAGTTTGCGCCGTAGGCTGGTAAACAACGGACTGATATTTTCTTCGGTGGTAACCACTAAAACACAAGAAACGCTGGAAAACTACAACAACCAAGTGGAGCAAACAACCAGCCACTACGAAACCTTGCAAGACAACGTTGACGTGCAGTTGTCCGATTTGGACATGCGCTACAACCAAGGTTTGCAGTCGTTGGATGAAGAACTTGATAGCCGTGTGCAGGAAAGGTATCAAGATTTGGTTTATCGTGAGCAAAAGGACGCCGAACGTATCGCCAAGTACAACACAGCCCTTTCGGAAAAGGAAACCAAGTACCAAGCCAGTTGCCAAAAGGCATTGGAGTACGCCCGTCAAGCCGAATACGAACGCGCTTTGAAGGCAGCTCAACTTTATGCCCAACTGGGCGAAAGTGGTGTAGAGGCGCAAAAGATTTCGGAAAAGTACAACTACTGCAAACAGTTTTTTGTCAGTTGGACAAAGGAAGAGGCTTTGCTGGTAATAAAAAGTGATGGCTTTTTGAACGTTCATCTTGGCTCTTACTACAACTCACTTATCGACTGGGTAAACAACAATTTGTCTGCGTAACAGCACAAAGTTTAGATTTGTCTACCAAATATTTCTACACAACAACTACAAGCGTGATGGTCAAAATTTTTTTGCATCGTGGCAAAAAAGAG
>JAFTNE010000197.1 GCA_017452035.1 Clostridia bacterium | reverse complement strand
GGAAAGCATACCTTCCATTTGGTTTTTGCCAATTTCTACAAAAATTGTGCCATCCTCTTTAACGCGAGTTACAACACCAATGATAAGTTCATTTTCCTTATCAGCAAATTGACTGTATGTAACGTCCTTTTCTGCTTGATGCAAACTGTTGATGATAACTTGGCGAGCATTTTGTGCAGCAATTCTACCAAATGTACGTGGGTCGATTTCTGTCAAAACTTCGTCTCCGAGTTTGTAGGACTTTTTGATAAGACGTGCGTCTTCCAAAGAAATTTCCTTTTCGGGAACTTCTACTACGTCCACTACAGTTTTGCAAATATATGCGCGAATGGTAAATTTGTCTGCGTTAGTTTTTACAATAACGTTGGATGCCTCGCCAAAGTGCTTTTTGCAAGCAATAGCTAGTGCTGTTTCCAAAGATTCGATAACCTTTTCTCTGCTGATACCTTTTTCTCTTTCAAGTGCGTCTAAAGCGAGAAAGAAATCCTTGCTTGTCATTTTTGTTCCTCCTAAAATTCAATAACTGGCTCAACGTGAGCAGTGTCTTTTTTTACAAATGTGATAGTTTGACCATTTTCCGTTTCAATTGTAAACGTTTCGTCATCGTAGGTGGTCAAGATACCTACAAAAGCCTTTTTGCCATCAACTGCTTTGTACAGTTTGACGGAAATCTTTTTGTTAAGGTTGCGTTTGTAGTCACGCTCGGTTTTTAGTGGACGGTCAATACCCGGCGACGACACGTTCAAAATGTATGCGCACTCAATTGGGTCAAGCTCATCAAGAGGTGCGTCAATTGCACGGTGCAACTTTTCGCAGTCGTTGATGGATACACCACCGTCTTTGTCGATGACAATTGTCAAGTTCATGCCATCGTACTTTTTCTCGTACAAAACTTCGATAACTTCCAAACCGAAACTTTCAGCAATGGGAGCAACAAGCTCAAAAACCTGCTCACTAACCTTTCCCATAAATCCTCCTTACAAAAAGCAGAGAGTGGAGAAAAAGAACTCCACTCTCACCATGAATAATCATCAAATTGGCGAACGTAACAAAACAACAGTTTTCTTACGTTGGAATAATTATACCATAGACAGAGTTCTTTGACAAGTGTTTTTTCAAAGATAATTTATCCTTTAAAGCTTTCGGAAAGTTTTAACAAACACTGCGCGACCGTTTGTGCTGTTGTTTTGCAAAATACACTTTTATCAAAAGGCACTTTGCAAACTTTGGCAACGTCTTCCAGCTTTGCGCAATTTGGTTTTTTAGCAAAAATGCTTTCGTCAAACATCTTGTCTAAAAGCGCAACTTGATCGATAACCTTGTTTGTAAACTTGTAGCCAAATGGCTCAGCGTAGTAATCCAACATTGCAACAAGTTTAGATATATCTGTGCCAACAATAGCGCAACCGTTTGTAAACTTGTACAAATCGGGTATTAGTTCTGTTATGGTATGACAATAAAGCAGTTTGCTACCCTCCGTCAAAATTTCCTTTTCTTGCTCAGGGGTTATTGCCATTTCGGGATTGACGTATGTAAAGAAACTTTCCACAATGGAACCATTGCAAATTTTGATGCCAGAAATAGCCAAAATTTTATCCTTTGTGGGTACGTTTCCCGTGACATTTGCATGCAATACAACAAGTTTTTGCTGTGCAAAAGCCTCGTTACGAATCAAACTTTGAGTAAATGAGGCTTGTTGATAGTCCTCGTACACTTCCGGTTGCAAAATCATGTAGCTTGCTGGAACGGGAGCAATGTTTTTAAGTTTGCCATCGTCACTTAGTATTTTGCAAAGGCAAAGGTC
>JAFTNE010000196.1 GCA_017452035.1 Clostridia bacterium | reverse complement strand
GGAGCAAGGCAGTTTGTTGTGCAGCTTGCTGCGGAGATGATTGTGTCATCTGCTGTCAAAACGTTTTCGTTAACGCCGTAAACAACTGTAGGAAGATCCTTACCAGCAGGAGCGGAGATAACAACTTTCTTTGCGCCAGCGTTGATGTGAGCTTGGCTCTTATCCTTGGAGCAGTAGAAACCTGTGCATTCCAAAACTACGTCTACCTTGTGCTTTTTCCAAGGAAGTTTAGCTGCGTCTTTTTCTGCATAAACTTTGATTTCTTTGCCATCTACGATGATAACGCCAGGTTGAAGAACCTTTTTGCCATCTTCGGAAAGTACTGCGTCACGGTAGTCAACTGTGTGACCCATTGCTACGTAGTTACCTTGAGCTGTGTCGTACTTCAAGAGGTGTGCAAGCATTTTTGGGCTTGTAAGGTCGTTGATTGCTACAATTTGGTAACCCTTTGCGCCAAACATTTGACGGAAAGCAAGACGACCAATGCGTCCAAAACCGTTGATTGCAACTCTAACATTTTTTTGTGCCATTTGAGTAATCCTCCAAAAAATTATTTTATCATAAATTTGACTCTTTGCTTTACTAAAACAAAGAGGTGTGGTACAATACCTTTGTTATTATATCATAAGGGCAATTGTTTGGCAACAAAATCGTTAGAATTTATTTATAAAATTCCATTTTGCCCTATATAAAATCTATTTATATCAATATAAAAAAGCATATTTGGAGGTTAACTATGCCACTTGTAACAACAAAAGAAATGTTCAAAAAAGCATACGAAGGCGGTTACGCTATTGGCGCTTTTAACGTAAACAACATGGAAATGATCCAAGCTATTGTCGAAGCTGCAAACGAATGCAAATCACCTGTAATTTTGCAAGTATCTGCTGGCGCAAGAAAGTATGCTAACCCAACATACCTCATTCACCTTGTAAAGGCCGCAGTAGAAACAAGCGAAGTTCCCATTGCTCTTCACCTTGACCACGGTGCAGATTTTGAAATTTGCAAAGCATCCATTGACGGTGGATTTACATCAGTTATGATTGACGCATCCAGCAAACCTTGGGAGGAAAACATTGCTATTACTCGCCAAGTTGTAGAGTACGCTCACGCTCACGGTTGTGTTGTAGAGGCAGAACTTGGTAAGCTTGCTGGTATCGAAGATGACGTTAACGTAGCAGCAGATGACGCTATGTTTACCAACCCTAACGAAGTACAAGAATTTGTTGCAAAGACAGGTGTTGACAGCCTTGCTATTGCTATCGGTACAAGCCACGGTGCATACAAATTTAAGCCCGGTCAAGACCCAAAACTTCGTTTGGATATTTTGGAGGAAATTGGTAAGCGTTTGCCAGAGTTCCCAATCGTTCTCCACGGTGCAAGCTCCGTTCCACAAGACAAGGTTGCCATCGTTAACCAATTTGGTGGACACATGCCTGATGCTATCGGCATCCCCGAAAGTGAACTCAAAAAGGCAGCAGCAATGGCTGTTTGCAAAATCAATATCGACAGCGACCTTCGCGTAGCATTTACTGCTGCAATTCGTAAGCACTTTGCAGAACACCCCGACCACTTTGACCCACGTCAATACTTGGGTGACGCTCGCGCAATGATGAAGGAAATGGTAAAACACAAGATCATCAACGTACTTGGTTCAGCAAACAAAGCGTAAAAAATATAGCAGATTGCTTTATTCTATCAAATAACCTAACTTTGCAAAAATAAGTTAGGTTTTTTTTGTTTTAACAAGAAAACCCCTTGCTATTGTTCGCGATTTAGAATATAATATAGTTATCAAAATTGAGGTGATTATTATGCTTAGTTATATGTCAGCAAAAGAAGCTGCTCAAAAATGGAACATATCTCAAAGAAGAGTTGCTATTTTGTGTTCAGAAGAACGCATCAAGGGTGCAATGATGGTTGGCAATATGTGGATTATTCCAAGCACAGCTGAAAAGCCCATCGATAAACGCACCATTAGATACGAAAAGGATAAGATTGTTGAACTCAAGCCATTTATTACATGGGAGGGTGGAAACGGCCAGCTTTTGGCCCAACTAGCACAATTTATTCCTGTTGATGGCGAAAAAGCATTAACTAAATATGCAGAGCCGTTTGTGGGAGGGGGAGCATTGTTGTTTAGCATTCTTTCCAAGTACAACTTTGACGAACTTTACATTAGCGATACAAACGCAGAACTTATCAATGCTTATAATGTAGTGAAGAACAATGTTGATGACCTGTTAGACCTGCTTACTACCATGCAGCTTGCCTTTTTGCCAATGGATGAAAATGGTCGCAAGTACTATTACTACACAGCAAGAGATAGATTTAATTCCCTACAAATCACAGC
>JAFTNE010000195.1 GCA_017452035.1 Clostridia bacterium | reverse complement strand
TTACCTGTGCTTTGCGTAAAAACAAACGCCTGCACCATTTGGCCCACAGTGACTGCCTGCTGTTGGGTTAACTACAACAATTTCTGTGTTGAGTTTTTCGCCAAAACGGTCAATAAGCATTTGTTGCAATTGAGTTGCAGTGGCAATATCATCAGTGTGACCAATGATAACACGGTGGTTATAGATGTCTTCTTGCAGATCTTCCACATATTGCAAGATGCGTTTGAGTGTTTTTACCTTACCGGTAGCTTTGTCAATGTTGGACATCATACCGTCAGCACTCATATTCAAAATGGGGCGTATTCCAATAAGATTACCCATCAAAGCTTTGAGTCCGGTAACGCGTCCACTTTTGCAGAAAAACTTTAAATCATTTGCAAAAAAGTAGGCGGCAAATTTGTTTACGTTATCCTTTGCCCAAGCTACCATTTCCTCGGCAGTTTTTCCAGCTTTGTACATATCCCCCACCTCGCAAACAATATTGTAACTGCAAAGAGTAATGGCGTTGGTGTCAATGGTATAAAACTTGCGTTCGGGATACTTTTTGAGTAGCTCCTCTACTGCCAAATCCATGGCATTAAAAGTACCACTCATTGCGCGAGAAAAGTGAACGTACAAAATATCATCACCGTTGGCAAAATGTGGTTCAAAATAGGACATATACTTATCTGGACTGATTGCAAACGTCTTGGGAACTACACCTGTACGCAGTGTGTCATAAAAGGTTTTGCTATCAAATTGGTCAAAGTCTTCGTACGGATAAACGGCCTCTTGACCGTCAATTTGGTATGGCATACTTATCATGTGGTAGCCAAATTCTTTGCATTTTTCCAACGAAAGGTCGCAATCGCTGTCGGTAAAAAGTATCAACATAATTTTCTCCTTTGTAATAACACTACTTGCAGTATGATGTTGATATTTTATCACTTGAGGGTAAACTATTGGTAAATTACACGACATAATAAAAAGTTGCACAGATTTTTGTCCATGCAACTTAGTTTTAGATATATTTTTGTATAAAGCATTAATTTTGAGAAATAAACACTTGTAAATTTGCAATTTTAGTTGATTTTTTGCAACGTATCTCCACAAATGTATGTATCCAATTGGCAGGTTTCGTCCACAATGCTTATTTGGGCATTGTACTTTTTGAGCACCGGCAAAATGCCACGAAAACGCGCCAAAGCCTTGTTTTTGTTGGGCAACAGCAAATCGTAAAATACACCACCATCAGCACAAACACCTTGTCCACACAAAAGTGTTAGGTTGCTTTTGTCCAACTGAACTTGTGGGTTGTTACGATAATCTAGGTGCCACAACAAATCGCCTACGATAACGCTCATATCCTCAACTTGAGGAATATAGATGTAGCCAAAAGTATAGTGGGTAAGCCACAACACTGGTGGACCATTGTTCGCCAAATCTTCCTGCGTCATTGTGGAAAGATTGGGCGCGTTAGATGCAATGTGTGCAATTTTATCGCGATTGTACAATGGAGTTCCCGACATGTTTTGACCGTCTGTCAGGTCAATTTCGAACATTTTAGGGAATGGTACTGGTGGCAATTTGTGGTAATAACGAGTAATTGCCTCCACAGCCTCGCCCAAGGTAGTAAGTGCGACATCACTCTCAATCAAGTTAATGTTGTACCAAGCGTGGTACATTTCTTCACCAAGGGCGCATGTTAGGTAGTTTTCGATATCTTGAACATAACGCTGAACCTTTCGTTCACTATGACGAATGTTTTGAGGAATAAATATACGCAACTCACTTTCGCCATCTCGACCACACTCAGTAAAGTAGGCAACTTTGCTGTCCTTTTTCAGCTTGGTCTTACCTTTGTACTTATCCACACCACCCTTCAAGCAAGGTTCCATTTTCCAACCGTTTTGAACAAACACA
>JAFTNE010000194.1 GCA_017452035.1 Clostridia bacterium | reverse complement strand
TTTCATAATTGTTCCTTACTTTGTTTGGTTGTATGGCTATGCCTACAATTAATATTTTTTTGTGCCACGTAGGCAAGATTTTGCACTTTTTGTTTGTGTTTTTGGATGGCGTTTGCAAGTCAAATAACCATAACCTTACTTGTAAACAAAAACCAAGTTAAACATTCAAAAAGGTTAAAGCAATTGGTTCAATGGGCGTTTATTGCCCCGTGTTTATTGCTCATAAAATAGCAGTCAAAAACTTCAAAATGGTTAGTCTTTTTGCCACCTACTAACCATTATACCACAAATGTTGGCAATTTTCAACCATTGCGCAAAACATTGTTTACAGGGCTTTAGAGCAAAATTAACAGCTTGTCAAGTATTTACTCGAAAAATGCACCATTTCCCCAAATTTTGGCACTCACGCCCTCAAAACGACATTATTCGCAAATATTGCAAAAAACTTCTTTTCAAACGTTTGTGTAGTAGACTAATATATGATATAATATATATAAATATAAGGCACAAATTTGGGTTGGTACAAATGCGTATTTTTGTGTAACTATTTTTGCCAGCTAATTGGTAAAAGTTGCAAAGTTTTTTACAACATTTTCCACCAACTCAAAATACATATTTACGCAAATTTAGGAGGTAAAACTATGCCACAACAAAACAACTATGGCGAAGAGCAAATTCAAGTCCTCGAGGGTCTTGAACCTGTTCGTAAACGTCCAGGTATGTACATTGGTTCTACTGACGTCAAAGGTCTTCACCACTTGGCTATCGAAATTGTCGATAACTCCATTGACGAGGCTTTGGCTGGCTACTGCAACAACATCAACGTCATCATCAATGCTGATGGCAGTTTGACCGTTTCTGACGACGGCCGTGGTATTCCCTGTGGTATCCACAAAAAGGAAGGCGTTTCTGCTGTGGAACTTTGCCTTACCAAACTGCACGCTGGTGGTAAGTTTGGTGGTGGAGGCTACAAAATTTCCGGTGGCTTGCATGGCGTAGGTCTTTCCTGCGTAAATGCGTTGTCCGAGTGGCTTATTGTGGAAGTTGATCAAGATGGCAAACATCACTACCAAGAGTATCGCCGTGGCGTTCCTCAAGATAGACTTAAAGTAGTGGGTACAGCAACAACAACAGGCACAAAGGTAACGTTCATGCCTGATGACCAAATTTTTGAAACTTGCGAGTGGGAGTATGACCGTCTTAAATCTCGTCTAAGAGAAGTTGCCTACCTCAACAAAGGTATCACCATCAATCTCCGTGACGAACGCGACAGCCGTCAACGCAACGAAACATTTTGCTACGAAGGTGGTCTTGCCGAGTTTGTAGATAACTACAACAAGGCCAAGACGACCATTTTCCCTGCACCTTTGTATATCGACAGATCTGTAAGAGAAGGTCAAATTGAAATTGCAATTCAGTTTAACGACTCCTACAACGAAGTTATCCACGCATACGCAAACAACATCAACACCGAAGAGGGTGGCGCGCACTTGGAAGGCTTTAAGTCTGCATTAACCAAGGTTATCAACGAGTACGGCCACAAGATGAACCTTTTGAAGGAAAGCGAAAAACTTTCCGGTGAAGACTGCCGTGAAGGTTTGGTTGCTATCATCAGCGTTAAGCTGGAGAACCCACAATTCGAAGGCCAAACAAAAACCAAACTTGGCAACTCCGAAATGCGTACAGCCGTTGCTCGCGTAGTGGGCGAAGAGCTTGCAACTTTCTTGGAGGAAAACCCCAAAGAGGCTAAGGAATTGGTTATGAAGTCGGTTGTTGCTCAACGCGCTCGTGATGCAGCGCGCAAAGCGCGCGAACTTACTCGTAAGGGCGTTTTGGAAAGCGCATCCTTGCCTGGTAAACTTGCCGATTGCTCCGATCGTGACCCCAAAAACTGCGAAATTTACCTTGTCGAAGGTGACTCAGCTGGTGGCACAGCAAAGTCTGGTCGTGATCGTCGTTTCCAAGCAATTTTGCCCCTTCGTGGTAAAATTTTGAACGTAGAAAAAGCTCGTCTTTCTCGCGCGTTGGAAAACGAAGAAATCAAGTCTATGATTACTGCATTTGGTTGTGGTATGGGTGCTGACTGTGACGTAAGTAAACTGCGTTACGACCGTATTATCTGCATGACCGATGCTGACGTAGACGGTAGCCATATTCGTATTTTGCTTATTACCTTCTTCTTCCGTTTTATGCGTCCACTAATTGAGCAAGGTCACGTTTACATTGCTCAACCACCACTTTACCGTATTACTAAAAACAAGCAAGAGTACTACGCATTTAGTGATGAAGAGCGCGATGCAAAGCTTGCCGAGCTTGGCACAAAGGGTGTAGAAGTATCTCGCTACAAGGGTCTTGGCGAAATGAACGCCGACCAACTTTGGGAAACAACAATGAACCCAGCAACACGCGTTATGTTGCGTGTAACAATGGAAGACGCAATGGAGGCAGACCAAATTGTTTCCTTGCTTATGGGTGACGACCCAGAACTAAGACGCGAGTTTATTGTAGAAAACGCAAAACTCGTAGAAGATTTGGACGTATAGGAGGGGCTAACAATGGCAAAGAAAGATGCTCACATCACAATTGACTATATCGAGGCGTTAGCCAACACAAAGGTACTGCCCGTCAAGATGGAAGAGGAAATGAAAAAGTCTTTTATTTCCTACGCAATGGCAGTAAACGTATCTCGTGCTATTCCTGACGTAAGAGATGGCTTAAAACCCGTTCATCGCCGTATTTTGTATGCAATGGGCGAACTTAACCTTTACAACGACAAGCCATACCGTAAGTGTGCGCGTATTGTCGGTGACGTTTTGGGTAAGTACCACCCCCACGGTGACTATGCCGTGTACGAGGCACTTGTTCGTTTGGCGCAAGACTTTTCCATCCGTTGCCCATTGGTAGATGGTCAAGGTAACTTTGGTAGTGTGGATGGCGACCCAGCCGCTGCACAACGTTATACCGAAGCTCGTTTGTCCAAGATTGCCAGCGAAATGCTACGCGAAATTGACAAAAACACAGTAGACTACTACCCCAACTTTGATAACACTTTGATGCAACCAGTGGTATTGCCCAGCCGTTTTCCTAACTTGCTTGTTAACGGCGCTGACGGTATTGCCGTTGGTATGGCAACAAACATCCCTCCTCACAACCTTTCGGAAGTAATTGACGGCGCAATCGCTGTAATGGAAAACCCCGATATCACCGTTGAGGAATTGATGAAGTACGTTCCAGCACCTGACTACCCAACTGGTGGTATCATGATGGGACGTGTGGGCGTTCGCAACGCTTACAAAACGGGTAAAGGTAGCATTTTGGTACGCGCCAAGACGGAAATTGAAGAACACAATGGCCGTGAACGCATCATCGTTACCGAACTACCATACCAAGTAAACAAATCCAAACTTATTGCAAGCATTGCCGATATGGTAAAGGACAAGCGTGTAGAGGGTATTTCCGATATTCGTGACGAATCCGACCGTCATGGTATGCGCATTGTATTTGAACTCAAACGTGATGCTAACGCGCAAGTCGTTTTGAACACGTTGTTCAAGCACAGCCAACTTCAAGTAAGTGACGGTATCATTTTGCTTGCACTTGCTGACGGCGAACCAAAGATTTTGTCCTTGAAGGAAATTCTCGTTCACTACAATGCTCACCAAAAGGAGGTTGTAACACGCCGTACCAAGTACGATTTGGAAAAGGCCGAAGACCGTTACCACATCATTGAAGGTTTGGTAATTGCACTGGATAACATCGACAGAGTTATTGCAATTATCAAGGGTAGTGCCGACCGTCAAACTGCACTTCAAGCTTTGATGGAAGAGTTTGGCTTGTCCGAGCGTCAATCCAATGCAATTTTGGAAATGAAACTTTCTCGTTTGACACACTTGGAAGTGGAAACACTTCGCAACGAACTCAAACAACTTGCCGAGTTTATTGCCGACCTCAAAGACATTTTGGCAAAACCTGCTCGTATCGAAGAAATTGTAAAAAACGAACTTGTTGAAGTAAAAACAAAGTATGGCACAGCTCGCCGTACGGAAATTTGCACAGACTACTCGGAAATTGACATTGGCGACCTTATTGAAAAGGAAGACGTTGTAATTTCCATGACACACCTTGGTTACATCAAGCGTTTGCCTGTTGCAGAGTATCGCACACAAAAACGTGGTGGCAAGGGTGTAACAGCTCACAAACCTCGTGAAGAAGACTTTGTCACCAACATGTTTATCACAAATACTCACGACGATTTGTTGTTCTTTACAAACCGTGGTAAGGTGTACTGCATCAAGGGTTACGAAGTTCCCGAGGCAGAGCGCACAGCACGTGGACGAGCTATCGTCAACCTATTGCAACTTGACAACGGCGAAAAGGTTACAGCAGTTATCCCTCGCAAGGAAGACGACCGTGGCAACCTTGTCATGGCAACACGCAACGGCCTTATCAAAAAGACAGCTCTTGCCGAGTTCGAGTCCATCCGTAAAACGGGTAAAATTGCCATCACCTTGTTGGAAAATGACGAACTTATCGGCGTAGATATGACTACTGGCTATGACGAACTTATCGTTGCCAGCCACGAAGGTAAGTGTATTCGTTTTGCCGAAGAGGACGTTCGTAACATGGGACGTGAAGCGCAAGGTGTCAAGTCCATCGAACTTGCCGAAGGCGACTACGTTGTAGATATGGCAGTTGTTCGCAATGGTTTGGAAGCTGTTACCATTTCCGAAAAGGGTTACGGCAAGCGCAGTGATATGATTGACTATCGCTTGCAATCACGTGCTGGTAAAGGTATCAAAGCCGGCGTATTTACAGAAAAAACAGGTAAACTTGTCAGCCTCAAACTTATCGATCCAAACAACGACCTTATGCTCATTGCCGACAACGGCATTGTTATCCGTATCAAGGCTAAGGAAATTTCCAAAATTGGCCGTGATACCATGGGTGTAAAGGTTATGAACATCAAGCGTGGCGAGGATACCAAGGTCGTTTGCGTATCCGAAAGCCCCGCAGCCGAAGAGATTGATGACGAGTCTGGCGATGGAGAACAATAATGATTGATTACAAAAAACATATAGCAAATTTGATAAACGTTTCGTTGGACAAGGGGGAGTTGGCAAACCTCATCACCCCTGCTGCTGACGACAACTTTGGCGACTACGCCTTTCCTTGTTTTAAATTGGCAAAGGAAATGCGTATGTCCCCAGTGATGATTGCTCAAAAACTTGCAAGCGAAATTGTTTGCGACGACGTTGTTACCAAGGTGGAGGCTGTAAACGGCTACCTTAACTTCTTTGTCAATCGCAATGCAATGGTGCAAGAAGTTTTGAGTGAAGTAAATTGCCAAAAGGACAAATACGGCAACAGCGATATTGGTGCAGGCAAAACTATCTGCATTGACTACAGCTCCGTAAACATTTGCAAATCCTTCCATATTGGACACCTTTCTACCACAGCAATTGGTAGTGCGTTGTACAAAATTTACAATGCACTTGGATACAAAGTAGTGGGCATCAACCACCTTGGCGACTATGGTACACAATTTGGCAAAATGATTGTTGCTTTCAAGCTTTGGGGCGACAGAGAAGTTGCCGAGCGCGAAGGCGTTGCCGAACTTCAAAGATTGTACGTCAAGTTCCACCAAGAGGAGGAAACTCACCCCGAGCTTACCGATATGGCTCGCGAGTGGTTTGTAAAAATTGAAAGGGGCGACGAGGAGGCTCAAGAACTCTTCCAATTTTTCAAAAAGGTTACTTTGGCAGACGTTATGGAAATTTACGACCGTCTTAACGTCAACTTTGACAGCTGGAACGGCGAAAGTTTCTTCAACGACAAAATGGACGGACCACTTGATATGCTCCGTCAAAAGGGTCTTGTAACAGTCAACCAAGGCGCGCAAATTGTAGACTTGTCCGAGTACAACATGCCACCATGCTTGCTTGTAAAAAGCGATGGTAGCAGTTTGTATGCAACTCGTGATATTGCAGCAGCCATTTGGAGAAAAAATGAGTACGACTTTGACAAGTGCTTGTACGTTGTAGCTTACCAACAAAATTTGCACTTCAAGCAATTCTTTAAGGTGCTTGAACTTGCCGGCCTTCCTTGGGCAAAGGACCTTGTTCACGTTGCCTATGGTATGGTAAGTTTGGAGGACGGTGCAATGTCCACACGTAAGGGCAACGTTGTTTTGCTCCGTGACGTTATCAACAAGGCAGTAGCAAAGTCGTTGGAAATCATAACCACCAAAAACCCCAATTTGGACAATCGCGACAAGGTTGCCGAGCAAGTCGGCGTTGGTGCAGTGTTGTTTTCGGCACTGGAAAACTCCAAAATCAAAGATATCACATTCACGTTTGACAGAGTGTTGAACTTTGATGGCGAAACAGCACCATATCTTCAATACACTTGCGCTCGTTGCAACTCTATCGTGGCAAAGGCAGGAACATCTGCCAATGCAAAAATTGCCCTTGATACATCTGCTTTCGA
>JAFTNE010000193.1 GCA_017452035.1 Clostridia bacterium | reverse complement strand
TCAAGGTACTCGGGAGCATTTACACAGTAAACCTCTGCCAATATGCTTTTTGCATCCTTGCTTGCCAAAATTTTGTCGGGAGCAACGGCAGATGAGTAGCCGATTTCCATCATGTTTGCTGCGGCAGACTCGGGGCTATTCAAGAAATTGATAAACAACTTGATTGCCTCTTCGTGAGCTGGGTTGTATGTTTTGGGAATTACCCAACCATCAAACCAAATGTTACCAGCACCACTGGGTACGTAGTAAGAGAGTTCGTAGTCGCCGTCAGCGCCAAGGTTGTCGTTCCAGCTTTCTTCCACAGCGTACAGTGCGTCACCACTCCAAGCAAGGTCTACCATGGCGTTGCCCTTTAGTAGGTCATCCTTACCAAAGTCTACTTCGTAGCCGAAAAGTTGTTGTTTTTGCGCTGTCAAGGTTTCTTTGACAAGTTCCAAAAGTCTGTCGTCTACACTGTTGATAAGTTGATTTGCAGACATATCGGTGTAAAGGTTGCCGTCATCATCACGGATACCATCCAGCTTGCCACTTTCAAGTAGATAAAAGATGGTAACTGCGTAGGTATCGCGAATACTGTCCTTCATCAAGATTTGGCCGGTCAGTTCTTCGTGAAGAAGTTGGCCTTTGCCGTTATCGTTGAACAAAATGCCCCAGTTCGCTTGGTTCATGATGTCAACGTCATAGATACCCAAATCCATAAACTGATACTTGTTATACAAAATACCAAGCGTGCCGTACATGTATGGAACCATGTAGTCCAACATGTTTTTGCCGTTGATGTCGCCAAATGTTTGTTGAATTTTGTCCACAATGTTGGCGTCAACGTTATCTGCATTGTGTGTGTATCCAGTTTTTGTCATACCTTGGGTATACTTGGATTCGTCAAAGTAGTTCAAAGGAATCAAGTAGTCCATTTCTATGAGCTTTTGGATGGCATACTCACTTGGGCAAACAACGTCAACGTTGGAGTCACCCTTGGTAATTTTTGTGAGCATTGTTTCGTTGGTATCGAAGGTAACGTAGGTAATGTTGATATCCTTACCTGTGATACCCTTGTAGTAGGCTTTGAAATCTTCTTCGTAGTCGTAGATGTAGTCGGCCCAGTTGTACACTACAAGCGAGTCGGGCTCTTGAGCTTTTTCGCATCCAACAAATGTCAAAAGGGCAACTGCAACCATCAAAATGCAAAGTGCAAGGGAAAGTTTTTTCATGCTTTGCCCTCCTTTTTGACGTTGCGTTTGATGTTTGTTACCAAAAGCAATGTTACAATCACTACAAAGAAAATGCTAAACACTGCAAACCAAAATGGTTCTAAACTCTTTACGCGAGCGTCTTCGTAGATGTAGGTGGAAAGTGTTTCGATACCGGTATCGCCTTTGTTGAATTGTGTCAAAATAAAGTCGTCCAAAGAAAGTGTAAACGCCATACTAAAACCGGAAACAATACCGGGCATGAGGTATGGGAACATAACTTGGAACATTGCTTTAAATGGGTTTGCGCCAAGGTCGAGGGCTGCCTCGTACATGTTGGGGTCCATCTTTTGCAAACGTGGCAAAATGGAGAGCACAACGTATGGAGTACAAAATGCAACGTGGATGATAATCAAGCGCACCATACCTTGTGGGAACAGCCAACTGAACGCTGCAAAGAACACCATAAAAGATACTGCCATTACGATTTCGCTGTTGATCATGGGCAGTTGGTTAACTGTCAATACAAACTTTTTGGTTTTTACACCAAGGCAGTAGATACCAATGGTGGAAAATGCACCCAAAATTGTAGAAACAACGCTTGCGATAATTGCAATGATAAAGGTATTTTTTAAAGCTTCTAACAGGTTTTGCGTTTGAACGTCACTACTAAACAGTGCCTTGTAGGAGTCCAACGTAAAACCATCCTTAAAGGAAAAGTTGCTTGTACCAGAAAAGCTGAAAATGATAATCAGCAAAATAGGCAAATACAAAAATGCCAGCACCAGTCCAAGGTAGCCATCGGCGCAAAGTTTTTTGAGCTTGTTGTTTTTCATAGCGCGCTTTTTACCCCCTCGTCCTTACTTGCCATATTTGTGATGGCGTTACACACAATTACCAATACCAGCATTACCAAACTCATAACACTACCTACGCCAAAACTGTTTGTAGTTTTAGAGAAGTGCATATTGATAGCATCGCCAAACAAAAAGATTTTGCTACTGGACAATACTTCGGAAATAGCAAAGGTGGAAATTGCAGGAATAAACGTCATTGTGATACCACTCATGATGCCAGGCAACGAAAGTGGTATGATGGTTTTTGTCATAACTGTAAACTTATCTGCGCCCAAGTCCTCAGACGCCTCGATAAAGCTGTGGTCAATGGAAACAAGTGTTGTGTGCAATGGCAAAATCATGTAAGGTAGGTAGTTGTACACCATACCAAACAGCACTGTACCCATGCCAAGCTCTACGTCAAGCGCCAAAAAGATGGCCTTTGTAGAAAGGGTACGCATCAAAAAGTTTACCCACATTGGCATGATAAAGAACAATACCAATACCTTGTTTGATGCATGGTACTTTGCCAAAAAGTATGCAACGGGGTAGCCAATTGCAAGGCAAATAACTGTGGTAACAACACCAATCAAAAGGGAATTTCCCAGAACTGTCAGTCCACCACCGTTATCGCTAAAAAACTCTACAAAGTTGTTGAGTGTAAAACTGTTGTCCTCTGCCAAAAATGCATTGATAAGTATGATTACCAAAGGAATAACTACAAAGATTAGCAAAAACAACATGTATGGATAGGCCAACGCTTTGCGAGTGAAACGGAACTTATTTTTCAACTTCATTGCGCGCCTCCACTATTAGTTTATCTGGGGCAATTTTGATGCCAACACGGTCGCCAATGGACCACTCGTAGTCGTTGTCTACAAAAAAGTCGTAGTAGTCTTCGGTGCGAACAATGTATTGCCAGTAGCTACCTTTGTAAATTGCAGAAATGATTGTTGCACCAATGATACCGTCCTCTTCGTCGTCGGTAAGTTCGACGTCATCAAAATCAATAGATACAGTAACTGGTGTACCTTCGGGCAGGTCGCTTGTACACTCAAAGCGTCCATCGCAAAACTCTACAATGCCCTTGTCGTACATTTCTCCCTCTACCTTGTTGATGAGGCGTGCTTTGTGCATGATATGGAAATCAAATGGCTTGATGTACAGTCCAATTTTGTCGCCAACTTTTACTTCTACGTTGTCGTGGATGATGATTTCGTTGCGTTCGTCACCAAAGGTCAACGCTGTAACTTGGTAGTGGTCGCCCTTGAATACGCAGGTTAGCACCTCTGCCTCGGTAAGACAGTGTTGGTCATCAGTATCAACAATTTTGATGTCCTCCGGACGGATGATAACGTCAACAGGCTCGTTGCGTTTAAAGCCTTTGTCAACGCACTCGTACTTGTGACCGGAAATATCTACACAGCAGTCGGCAACCATTGTGCCAGAGAGGATGTTAGACTCTCCAATAAAGTCGGCAACAAAGGCGTTTGCTGGCTCATCGTAAATTTTTTGCGCTGTGCCAATTTGTTGGATAACACCGTCCTTCATTACCACGATTTTGTCCGACATGGTCAATGCCTCTTCTTGGTCGTGGGTAACGTACACAAAGGTGATGCCCAACTTTTTGTGCATTTGCATAAGTTCAATTTGCATGTCTTTACGCATTTTGAGGTCCAACGCGCCAAGTGGCTCGTCCAAAAGCAAAACTTCTGGTTCGTTTACCAAAGCGCGAGCAATGGCAACACGTTGTTGTTGTCCACCAGAAAGGGAGCTTACGTGTCTGTGGCCGTAGTCTTCGAGGTCTACCATTTTGAGTGCAGAGTTTACCTTTTGTTCAATTTCTGCCTTGGTATACTTGCGCATTTTTTGTACAAGTACGCCCTTTTTGTCGGGCTTTGGTTCGCCATCGGGGATGAGTTTTAGTTTCAAACCAAATGCAATGTTACCAAAAACGGTAAGGTGAGGGAACAACGCGTACTTTTGGAAAACGGTGTTGAGGTTACGCTTGTGAGGAGGCAACTGGGTAATATCTTGTCCGTTGAAGTAAATGTGACCACTTGTAGGTTGCTCAAAGCCAGCAATCATACGCAAAGTTGTTGTTTTACCACAACCACTTGGGCCGAGCAAGGTTACAAATTCGCCCTTTTTGATGGTCAAAGAAAGGTTTTTTACAACGGGCTTGTCGCCGTAGGACTTGTTGACGTTTTTTATTTCGATAATGTTTTCCATAGTGCACTCCTAAAAGTTTGATGGGGTTGTAACCCACAACACTTTGCTTTCGCTTTTTGTAATGTTTCGTATGAGGTGTTGTTTTTGTCCGTTGATGGAAAAACTTTCACCCTTTTTAACCTTGTATTTTTCCGTTGGGGTAACAATTTCAATTGCGCCCTGCAACACGTAGCCAAACTCCTCCCCCTCAAAGGGCAAACGCTCGGCACACTGAGTTTTTGGTGGCAGTGTCAAAATGATAGGTTCAATATCTTTCACGTGCGAATTGGGTATAAGCC